>JAPOWL010000113.1 GCA_026707615.1 Acidobacteriota bacterium
TCACGCCGCTCGCCTACAACCAGAACATGCAGCTCTTCCAGACCCCGGACCACGCGGTCATCTACACCGAGATGGTCCACACGCCGCGCATCGTGCCGCTCGACGGCCGGGCGCCGCTGGACCCGAGCATCCGCCTCTGGTCGGGCGACTCGCGCGGGCGCTGGGAAGGCGACACCCTGGTCATCGAGACGGCCAACTTCCACGCCGAGCGCGCCTGGGTCCCGCAGGGCGGTGTCGACCGCGGAGCGAGCGGCGCTCTCGAGCGAGTCACGTACGCCGGTTCCGGCGTCTTCTCGTCGGAGAGCATGACGCTGATCGAGCGGCTCACCCGCGTCGACGACGACACGCTGGAGTACACCTTCACGGTGACCGATCCCGACACCTGGGCCAGCGACTGGACGGCGTCGATGCTGATGGCGCGCACCGAGATCCCGCTGTTCGAGTACGCCTGCCACGAGGGCAACTACTCGATGGAGGGCATCCTGTCCGGCCATCGGGCGGATGAGCGGAAGGCGGCCAGGGAGGAGGCGAAGGACGCCCCGATGCGCGAGATCCGGGCCGGACGTGCCCAACCCCAATTCCTCCGACATCAGCGACCCGGGCCGCGAGGACCGTAGCCGATGATCCGCATCATCAGTCTCGGAGATGAGCCTCGCCCCGACGAGCTGCGGATCGGGGCAGTTCAGCGCGCGCCGAGGGGACTGCCCCGAGGTGCGGTGTACGACCTGTGGATGCCGGAGATGGCGCCCAGCAAGGAGCTGCGCCGGGAGTTCGCGCATGGCGCCGGTTTCCCCATGCGCGAGTACCTACGCCGGTTTAAGGTCGAAATGGGCACGCTGGAGCGCAAACACCTGATCCGGTTCGTCGCGGACCTGTCTCGGAATGTGAACTTCGACATCGCGGTCGGCTGCTACTGCCGCGACGAGGACGTGTGCCACCGATCTGTCCTGCGGGAGCTGTTGATGAAGGAGGGTGTCGAGGTTGGCGGGAGATGAATGTCCACCTCTTCGCCGCCCGCTACCCCAACCGACCCGGTTCCCTTCGATGCCGCGCAGGTACCGCCCTAATCCGACCGATGAGCGTCGGGCAAGCGAGCCGTGGAGTGTCCTACGAGGCCTCGCGTCGTGCTTCTCGGTGCAGGTCCCAGTCGGCCTGAAGCCGCATCCAGAACTGGGGCGAGGTCTTCAGGAATCGCGACAGCCGTATCGCCGTGTCCGCCGTGACGCGACGCTTGCCGAGCACGACCTCGTTGAGGCGATTCGCGGAAATGCCGAGGCGCTGCGCGGCCTCCGCCTGCCGAACGCCGAGGGGCTCGAGGAACTCGTGAAGGAGCATCTCGCCGGGGGATATGGCAGGTCCCGTCCAGTTCGGGTCCCTGGTGATAGTCTTCGATTCCGACCTCGTAGGCATTGCCGTTCTCCCACCGACACGTCACACGATACTGATCATTGATCCGAATGCTGTGCTCCGCGGATCGCGTCCCCTTCAGTCGCTCCAGTCGATTACCAGCCGGGACTCGGAGGTCGTTGAGCCGAGCTGCCACGTTCTGCCGTGCGAACCGGCTCCACCCCGTACGCCACTGCCCTCGGAGTAGCGTGGGCCCCGGTAGTACATGCCAGCCGGTCCGCAGCCTCTGCGACTGCCGCTTGACCGATGACGGGTCGTTGCGTACGCTGAGCCGATGGCGTACTGGGATCGGATCATGATCGAGCCCGGAAAACGCAGTGGCAAGCCCTGCATCCGTGGCCTACGAATCACGGTCTCCGATGTGCTCGACTACCTGGCTTCTGGCATGTCCGAGGACGACTTCCTCCGTGACTTTCCGGACCTGACGCGCGAAGACATCCGAGCCTGCCTCGCGTTCGCCGCGGATCGCGAGCGGCGACTGGTTGCGGTCGGCGGAAGGTGAAGCTGCTCCTCGACCAGAATTCTCGCGCGGCCCTTACGAACAGCGGAGGCCGGAACCCGCGCTCTACCCGCGCGGTGTCGAGCCGCGGCTGGCCGAGCGTTGGACGACTCGCCGGTCGTCCCGTTTCGCGGGCCGCGCCAGTGCGGCAAGACGACGCTGGCGCGCGACAGCGCGCGGGCCGATCGCCATCGCGCGCGAGCTGCGCGAAGCCGGCACCCGCGGCGAAGCCCTCGGTCTCTCGGACGACGAGCTCGTCTTCCACGACGCGCTCGGCGTCAACGACAGCGCGGTGCAAGGTGCTCGGCGACGAGACCCTCTGCGGCATCGCCTGCGAGCTGGTCACCACCGTCCGCGGCAACGTCACCATCGACTGGACCCTGCGCGAGAACGTCCGCGCCAACCTGCGCCGCCTCGTCAAGCGCATCCTGCCGTATGCACGGCTACCCGCCCGACAAGCAGGAAGCGGCCACGCGGACGGTCGTGGAGCAGGCAGAGGTCCTGCCCGCCGGCTGGGCGGCGTGACGCAAGCCGAGGATTGTGGGGGCAGCCGAACCATCATTTCGCCGAACCCTAACCTTTCATTCAGCCGCACCATAACCTTACAATCAGCCGATGCCGGATCCCGTGCTCTACCCGCGCGGTGTCGAGCCGCGGCTTGCCGAGGCATTGGACGACTCGCCGGTTGTGCTGATTCACGGGCCGCGCCAGTGCGGCAAGACGACGCTGGCGCGATACACCTGCACCGACGACCTGAAGGTCGCGGAGGGCGGTCATCGGTTCCTCGCTGACGACCGTTTTCCTCCGGCGACAACATCGACCGAGCGCCGCGACTACGCGTACATCAGCTTCGACGACGCGGTGGCGCGCGACAGCGCGCGGGCCGATCCCGCGGGCTTCGTCGCCGAGTTGCCCGAGCGCGTCATCCTGGACGAGATTCAGCGCGCCCCGGAGCTCTTCGAAGCGATCAAGATGGAGGTGGACCGGCGCCGGGCGCCGGGCCGCTTTCTGCTCACGGGATCGACGAACGTACTGCTCCTTCCCCGCCTGTCGGAATCGCTCGCCGGGCGCATGCAGATCGTGCGCCTCCATCCGCTGGCGCAGCGAGAGCTTGCGGCAGGCCCGGCGCCGGTCGATGCCGACGGACAGGCAGGGTTCCTCGATGCGCTGTTCGGTGCCGGCTTCGAGGTGCGGCGGACGGATCGGCTCGGTGACGATCTCCTCGAACGGGTCGTGGCCGGCGGCTTTCCGCCCGCGCTGGCGCGTCCCACCGCCCGGCGCCGGGCCAATTGGCAGCGCGATTACGTGGAGGCCCTGGTCCAGCGCGACGTGCGCGACATGGCGCGCATCGCAGCGCTCGATGCGCTGCCGAGGCTGCTCGCAGTGGCAGCGACGCAGACCGCCCGACTGTTCAACCTGGCGGACCTCGCGGCGCCGTTCCGGGTGAGCAGGCCGACGATCGGGGGCTACGTCGAGCTGCTGGAGCGGCTGTTCCTGCTGGAACGGCTGCCGGCCTGGCACAGCAACCGGCTGCGCCGCCACGTCAAGCGCCCCAAGCTGCACTTCGGCGACACGGGTCTCGCCGCCGCGCTCCTGGGCGCCGACGCTGCCGCGCTGCGGGCCGACCGAACGCTGCTGGGACAGCTCCTGGAGACGTTCGTCTACCAGGAGTTGCGGCGGCAGGCGAGCTGGTACACAGCCGCCACCGGCTTCTTTCACTTTCGGGACCGGGACGGCGTAGAAGTGGATATCGTCCTGGAGCAGCGGCACCGCGCCGTGGCGGGTCTGGAGGTCAAGGCGGGCGCTACGGTAAGGCCGGGAGATTTCCGCGGGCTCCGAAAGCTGGCGTCGGCCGCCGGCGATCGCTTCGCCTGCGGTGTCGTGGTGTACGACGGCGAGATGACCGCACGCTTCTGCGATCGCCTGTACGCCGTTCCCGTCCGGCGTCTGTGGGAGGCGCCATGACGCCGGTCGGCAAGCGACCGGCGATTCGGTCGCCCTCGACCGGCTTCGCGCTCGTCGTATCGGACGGGCTTGCGACCGAAGGGATATGCTCAAGCCGATGGCGGCGAAGTCGGACATCCAGAGAGAGGCGCTCGATCTTCCCGCCCGTGAGCGCATCGAGCTCGTGGTGAAACTCTGGGGCAGCCTGGCGCCGGACGAGGTTCCGGTTCCCGACTGGCAGCGGGATCTGATTCGCGAGCGCCTGGCGGCGCTCGACCGCGTCCTTCCGGAGGCGCGTTCCGTGCCCTAGGCGGCAGTCCGCAAGCACGTCTTCGCCGACGAGACGTGACACCTCTCGTTCCGTCTGACACCGGCCGCGGCGCGGGATCGTACCCGACCGTAGAGCCGACGTCCGCTGCGCGCTGGTGCGGACGTTCCCGTTCTCGGTCTACTACCGCGTCCTCGCCGCGTGGATCGAGGTCATCGCCGTCGTGCACCAGTTGAGAAATCCGAGGACGCGGCGGCGGCGCGTCTGAGCCCACGATACCCCATCATAGCCTCGGCCCTACGCCGGTCGATGATGTGATTCCTTGACACCTCCGATGACATCCGCGCCGACCACCTGTACATCGTCCACGACGAAACGGCTTGATACCTGCCGGACGGCGTGCGGGCCTGCCGTGCCGTCAACCTTCCCTCAGCCGATGCCCGATCTCGAACGACTCGAGTCGGGTGATTCCCTACGAGGCCGCACGCCGGGCCCTTCGGCAGGTCCCAGTCGGCCTGAAGCCGCACCCAGAACTGGGGCGAGGTCTTCAGGAATCGAGACAGGCGCATCGCAGTGTCCGCCGTGATTCGGCGCTTGCCGAGCACAATTTCGCCGAGGCGGTTCCCGGAGACGCTGAGGTGCTGCGTGGCCTCCGCTCGCCGAAGGCCAAGAAGCTCGAGGAACTCCTGAAGGAGCATCTCGCCGGGGGCGACAGCCGGGCCGCCCAACTCGGAACCCTCAGGACGACCTTCGATTCCGCCTTCACGGCGTGGCCACCTACCTCAGAAGCCCGACTCGATGCTGCTCGCTCATGCGAGCCGCATGGTTGCGCCGATCACGGCACCCTCAGTGTATCGCGTAGCCGTCTCCCCGAAGGGTTGAGACGGGAGCCTGAGCGCCGATCGGAGATCCGGGACATGGCGCGCCCAATTCCGGCAATGTCCTAAGCGCTGTAAATCACATGAAGAACCGAAACTGGTACGGCGTACTCCCCAAGCTGGGCATTCTCTTGACCACGCGAGCCAGCACCTTCGCGTAGGCCATCGTGACCGGTAAGGAGTCGTATAGCGAGTCGTTGTTCCAGTTCATCTTAGACAATCCGAGCACGGCACGGACCGTGTCGTCCCATGGACCATGTCCGGCGTGGCGCACCAAGCGTACCGGTTTGGGCGTACTTTTGGCTCCCTTGAAGTAGGAACGCTGGGTAATCCCGCGCACGTCGCCATGGGTCCATAGCAACGCCTCGCGCGGCCCAAGTTCCACGACAGTACCACGTGCTACGGGGTAGGCCGCCACCGTCCCCTTCTTCCTCGAGTCGCGACTCTTGTCTACGCGTACGCCACGCCAACCCACGTCGTCGACGACCTGAACCAGATCCACCGCCTCGCCGAGGTGCAGCGCCTCCATGCATCCAGCAACCTCTTCCGGCTTGAATTCTGTGGTCTTGTGAACCATGACGCGCCGAGGCGACCGCCCGGCGTGGCGACGGCGATAGAGATCCAGTGAACGTGTCATCACACGGAACATTTCAGTCTGCGACAAAAACGGATTGTCCCGTTGGACCTCGACCTCGCGGGCGTCGTAAGCAATAAACTCCAATCCGGAACCTTCTTCATCAAACACCTGGCTGCAGCAAGTCACAAACCGTGGTCGGTCCGATCCCATCGGACGCGTGGCGTATGAGATTCCGATATAGGCAGTGTCCGGTTCTGTGTCGGCCAACTTCCAGGGAATCCCACCGGCCTTGACGTAAAGGGCAAGGCCCATACGCCACATGACGCTCGCCCGACAAGTATAGGCGAGCGCACTTCCTTCTCGCACTATTTGTATCGGCATTCGACGAGCGGCCGTAGCGGCCTTCAGGTGATCGTGCAGGTCGAAATCATCGTCTGGGCCGCCCTGAAAGCCAGCTGCCCATCGTTCGGGTAAGTAGATGAACAACACGTCGAACTCGCTTCGGCGCGCTTCGAGTCCGTGGATCGCTCTGGTCAGACGCTCCGCTACTACCGCATGGGGCTTCAGAGCACCACGAAGCTCGGGCTCGAGGTGAGCGTCGAGTTCGACACGACAGTTCCTGCCAGCGGCATGCATGTGCAGACCGAAGACCGAGCGGAAACCGGGCCATTCCGGCACATAGTCTCTGCGTTCTCGCGGCATGAACGTCGAGTTCAGGCCTCGCATGAATTCGTTGAGACGTATGCTGTCACCCGACGGTGAGATCGTTGCAACACGTATGGGATCCGGCACCAGGCCTGCAGAATGGGGACCGAATTCCAATAGTCCGCGTAGTGGATGAGCGGTTCGGTCCGCGCCGCGGTCGGGATGAAAGGCGAGTTTCGGCTCCGGAAGACACGTGTGTGGAGTGATCTCGCTGTTCATGCTATGATCCTCCGGGAAAAGCCCGTTATGGACGACAGTCGATAGGCTGCGTCCACACCGTGCCCGACACCCAACGCGCGCATCTCCTCCCCATCGCGAGCCAGGTACTGTGCCCAGAAACCGATGAGTTCGTTAAGCGCCCGGTTGTAGCGTGCGACATTCCGCTCGCGCGCGAAATCCGCAGCGGCCGTCCTATCGCGGTCGCTGACTTCTTCGAACACGGTGCACGGTTCGATCAAGAGCCAAAGACGGTCACTTGCCCAGTCGAGGCGCGTGCTAACACCTTCGGACCATTTGAGGCCGGGGTGATCCGGCACGGTGCCGCTCAGGGAGCCGACCAACGCGCGCAGGCCCTGCCACAGCGGATCCTGGGGGTCCGCAGGCTGCAAGAGATCGGAGCGACGGCGACGAGAAGCCAGTAGACCGCGGTGGCGTCCGATCGCGGTGGTCAAGGCGTCACGCAAGAGGCCGCGCTCCGCCGACTCATAGCGTCGTCGTCGGATTTCCAGAGTGTGAAGGTCGAACTCCGTGATGCCAAAAGCGTCGAAGGAGGTCCGCACGTCAGTATCGGCGCCGAAAGCCAGCACTCCCGTCTGGGAACGGACGGCCATAACGTCGACGCGAGCTGCCTCGACTGCCCTTCGTACTTCGGAGGTTCCGCCGATTCCACAAACTACTCGGCGACAGGTGCTCGGTGCCTCGACCACTGGCAGCGCGTTGAGTCGCACGACCGGCCAACCCTTGGCGCGAGCGGGAGGGAGTGATGCCGGAGTCCACGGTCGTCGCTCTGCCGCGAATTCGGCGAGGGGTTGGGTATCCACAGAATCGAGGAGGCGAATCGTGTCTCGAAGGCTCTCGTCGAAATTCTGGGTGGGCACGAAGGCCACGTCGACACCGATCTGGGCTCCCCGATTCAAGAGTCGATCAACGCGAGGTAGCGGCGGACCATCGCCACGATGGAGCCAGAATAGGCCGGCCGGAAATGCGCCGGGACGCCCGATAGCTTGCTCGAGGGTGTCCATGACGGAGTCATCGCGGCCACTATATCCAGCGACAACAAGGCCAAACCGGCAGCATTGTTCAGAAAGAGCGCGCCGCAGGCGTACGTCTTGGTGTCGGAGCTCGTCGCCGGTGTTCTTTAGGCGGCGAGAGCGAAAATCCCCATGCAGCTTGATCTCGACAGGCCAGCGTTCGGCCGCGATCACTTGGTCCGCTAGTTCGGGAGCGTCGAGAGCAACAGTCGTCAAGGCACTAGTGGTGCCGAATGCACGAGCGCAAGCATCGGCGATGAGAGCGTCGAAATTCGTAGTCCAGACGATGCGGGTCAATTTGGCACGCATGAGGGTCGCAAGTGCCATGTGACCATAGGAGGGCTTGGCGCCGACCAGTTTGGCGTCCAGGTACTTCTGCCGGTCGGATTCGGCCGGGTATACCGCTTCGAATAGGGCGGCGTATTCGTCGGGAGCACCGGGCGACGGGAAGCCCAGGGAATCGATGTGGGCCTGAAGGCGGTCGCGAACCGTCGGGTGGGACAAGTCGGATACGGTTTGGAGTGAGCCACGCCGCTGACTGACAAACAGCTTCTGTTTGAATTCCCAGATCATGTCGGTGGCGGTAGGAAGACCCGCCGAAGCAGACGCACCGGCGCCAAGAAACCACATCAGGTTTGTGACACGCAAGGAAGCACGACGTGCGAAGTCATCCGATGGTAATGTCGGCACATCGGATTCAGTCGGGGTTTGGGCGAAAGGGTGAAGGGCATCGGGCATGGTTCGATCATGGGCAGGTCGTTGTCTGCGTGGCCGCGTCGTAGCGGCATCCAGGACGCATGCAGTGGATCCCAAGGTTGAGAGCGTCGGCGAGCGATGTGAGTACGACATGCACCAGCGGCGTGCAGCCGAAGCGGCAGTGGTTGGCGAAACGTTGGCCGGCGCACGGCAGACGGGCGGTGCTGCCGCCGATTCTGGGTACCCTGCGGGGGCAGCAGCTTGGATCCGCAATTCGTAGTATCGTACGGGCAGGCATTGATCTTGTCGATCCTAACCGCGGGGCCGCACCGCGCTCAAGCTTCGGAGGCACGCCGAGGCTCTTGGCCGGTTCGACCCGGCATTGGCCGCAACCGGAACGACGGTGGGGTGTGCGGCGAGTGAACGGCTGCAGGTGCCCGTTCGGCAAGGAACTGCCTGAGAAGAATGGCGGTGAGGCAGGGATTCGAACCCTGGGTAGAGGTTTATGCCCCTACAACGGTTTAGCAAACCGCCGCCTTCAGCCTCTCGGCCACCTCACCACACCGCAGCCGCCGGAGAGCGGCTCCGGGCCGGCACGGACCTTCATCATATCCCGTCGGCGCGCGAAGGGACAGCCGCCGCGGTGACCCCGCCGACCGCCTCCAGCGCGAACAGCCGATTGGCGTGCCGGATCGTCCGCGCCAGCCGCCAGCCCCGCAGCATCGCGATCGTCCCGACGAACACTGACGAGGCCCCGGCGTGGCGCAGCAGGTCGACGTCCGCCGGCGCGAGGATCCCGCCGCCCGCGTTGATCGGCATCGCGATTCCCTCCCGCCGCGCCGCGGCGATCCACTCCGCCACGAGCGGGAGCAGCGGCGCCCCGGAGAGTCCTCCTCCGCCGAACCGCTCCAGCGGCGACCGGGCGCCGAACAGCGCCGCCCAGTCGATGCGGTCCGCCATCTCACCCCACGGGATGGTGTTCGACACGCAGAGCGCGTCGCACGCCGGATGCTCGGCGATGCCCCGCGCCTCCGCAAGCGGCCGCGTGACGCTCAGCTTCACCATCAGCGGCACACCGAGCGCCGCGTACTCGTCGAGCTCGGCACGAAAGCCGGCCACCGGGTCCGGCGCCGGCTCGCCGTGGGGCACGTTGGGGCAACTGAAGTTGACCTGCAGGCCGACGGGGGCCGCGAAGTCGGGGAGCGCCTGCCGCAGGATCCGCACGAAGCGGCGCACCTCGTCGAGGCGGCCCTCCGTCGTCTCTGCAACCGTCGCGTGCGAGAGGAAGAACGGTTCCGTTCGGCGCTGCCAGCGGCCCGTGGTGAGAAGCGCTTCGAGGCCCGGCCCCGGCAGTCCGAGGGCGTTCAGGACGATGCCGCGGCGCCAGTCGACGTGGACGCACCGCTGGCGCACCACGCGCGTCGTCAGGCCGTCGCGCGCCAGCGCGCCGTTGGGGTCGCGCGGCTTGAGCGTCGTGGTCTTGGCGACGAAGGTGGAGCCGGCGAAGCTGAGGCCGAAGGGTACCCAGCGATGGAACGGATGGCCTTCACCGAACCAGCCGCGGACTCCCGAGGCATCCAATACGTGCCCGAAGTCGATGCCACGCAACTCCATCGTTCGACCCGGAATCCGGCCCCTTGGCCATTGTACCGGCAGCACACCGGCCGTACCAGCAGCACGCCAGCCGGCCGCCGGTCACCGCCGCACCAGCTCGCGCCCTACCGACAGCACGCCAGCCAGCCGGCGTCCGGTCCGTTCCCCCCGCGTGGCCCCGGCGCGGCGAACGGGGTACGCTTGCCGGACGCGCGCAACCCGACGGCGCGCGGATCTGGAGGAAACGATGATGCGACAGGTGCTTCGAGCGGCTCTTCTGACGATGGCCGGCCTGGCCCTCCTGGCGGCGCCCGCCGCCGCGCAGTGCGAGCCGGACGGGGACGTCGAGTTCGTCTGCGGGCCGATCAGCCCCGAGGACCTGATCGCGATTCCCGATTCGCCCTGGGTGGTCGTGGCCAGCATGGTCGACGACGGCTACCTCTCGGCCGCCGACAGCCGGGACCACACCACGGTCCGCCTGTTCCCGGCGGAGGGCGCGGCCTCCGCGTCCCGGCACGACACCGCGATGTACGGCGGCTGTCCCGGGATGACGACGGAGCAGTTCCGCGCCCACGGCGTCAGCATACGACCCGGCGACGCGGGCCTGCACACGCTCTACGTGGTCCGCCACGGCGAGCGGGAGTCGGTGGAAGTGTTCGAGGTCGACGCTCGCGGCGCGACGCCGCTCCTGACCTGGATCGGCTGCGCCGTGGCCCCCGAGGGGCTGGGCCTGAACGCCGTGGTCCCGCTGCCGGACGGCGGCTTCGCGGCGACGAGCCCGGCGACACAGGACGTCTGGGAGTGGCACGCCGACGGCGGCTGGATGCGCGTCCCGGGCAGCGAGGAGATCGGTCCCAACGGGCTCGAGCTCTCGCCCGACGGCGAGTGGTACCTCGTGGCCGGCTACGCCAGCCAGTCCGTCATCAAGCTGTCGCGCGGCCGCACGCCGGTCGAGAAGGAAGCGATCGAGGTCGGCTTCAACATCGACAACGTCCACCTGGCCCCCGACGGGACGCTGCTGGCGGCGGGACACACCGCCCCCGGCATCCAGCGCGTGATCGAGTGCATGCAGCGCGTCACCTGCGAGGGCATCACCAACTACGTCGCGCGCGTGGACGTCGACTCGGGCACCGTCGAGCGCCTCTTCAGCTACCCGACCAACGACCTGCTGCGGCTGGGGACGGCCGCCATCCAGGTCGGCGACGAGCTCTGGGTGGGCGGCATCGCCCAGGGCACACGCATCGCGCGGGCGCCGCTCCCCTGAGGGTGCGCCCCGCCACGAAGACCGGATCCGGAGGGCGCGTCGCGGCATGACGGCCCTCCCGGCGCACTCTCGGCGCGAAGGGGCGTCGAGATCGACGCGAAGGGGCGTCGAGTTCGAAAGGAGAGGGAAGATGACCAACCACATGCCGGCCCGCGGGGGCCGACTCGTTCTCACCGCGGCCCTGGCGGGCCTCCTGCTGGCCGGGCTGCCGTCCGCGGCCTCCGCGCAGGACGGCGCCGCCCTGAAGGCGGCTTACCTCGCCGACATTGAGGTGATGCGCGGGAAGTTCCTCGGGCTCGCCGAGGCGTTCCCGGCGGACACGTACTCGTGGCGGCCGATGGAGGGCGTCCGCTCGGTGTCGGAGGTCCTGATGCTGATCGCGGGCGAGGGCTTCGCGTTCGCGCCGGTCGCGCTCGGCCTGGAAGGCACCATGAGCTTCCCCGAGATGCAGGCCCTGGAGCGGGACGTCACCGACAAGGCCGAGGTCATCGACTACCTGACCCGCGGCTTCGCCTCTGCACAGGAGCAGCTCGAGGGTGTCGACCCGGCGACGCTGACCGGAACGCAGATGGTCTTCGGCCAGGAGCGGACCACCGCGGACATGGTGCTGCTGGTGGCTGGCGACATGCACGAGCACCTCGGCCAGCTCATCGCCTACGCGCGGATGAACCAGATCGTCCCGCCCTGGAGCCGCTGAGAATACGCCGGGAGTCTGCGCCCGGCACGGGCGCTGCGAGTGCCGTGCTGGCGCAGACTCCCCACCCGCCCGTCAGGGCGGTCTACCTGGCTCGCTTCTTCTGCCGCGCGTGGTCCAGCCGTTGGTGCGCCTCCTCCAGCCAACGTCTCGCGGCTTCAGGCCTGCGCGTTGGCGTCATAGAGCACGCGTCCCTCCCGCAGTGCCGCCCGGATGATGTAGTACGGCGCGTCGCGGTGCCGATCGATGTCCTCGTTCGTCGCTACGACGACGTTGACGGCGCGCCTCTTGCGGGGCAGTCCCAGGTAGATTCTCCGGCTCACGGCCCGGTAGTGGTCGCCTCCCTTCACGACCAGGACGTCGAGGTCACTCTTCGCCCGCATCTCCCCTCGGGCCGCCGAGCCGAACAGGATTATCCGCTCCGGGTTGACTGCCTCCACGATCGACCGGGTCACGTCCGCCAGCATCTGCTCGTCCGGCGTGCCGTCGGGGTTGATCCCGCGCCAGTCGATCGAGTCGGCGTCGTAGCCCTTGACTGTCTTCATGGCTGGCCCCTTCAGCTCGTTCATCATCTGGATGGCCACGCGCCTACGGCGCCGACTCCTGGCGAACGGCCAGGACCGGTCCCTCAGGATGGCGCGGCGCCAGCGTCTGGTTCCTGCAGTCGGCGACCAGGTCGAGCAGTTCGAGCACGACCTGCCCGATCAGGACCTGGCTCCCGGCCGGTCCCACGATGGCCTCGGTCTGCGTGGCGAGGTTCCCGATCTCGATCCTGACCCCCGTCACCGGGCGTTCTTCCCGCCGCTCGTCTGCGTAGACGATCGTTCTCGTTCCCCAGTACTGGAGCCCCAGCTCCCGAGCGATCTCCTCCGGGAGGATCAGACTCACCGCGCCGGTGTCGACGATCCCCTCGACCGTCGTTCGCCGGATGTGGGCCTCGACGCCGTGTCCGCGGTACACGGCCTCGCGGTCGCCGCTGTTCTCCAGCGTCACGCTGGCTCGAATCTCTCCCATGGTTGTCGTCCTCCGATCTTGACGCTCCCGGCCCGGCGGGTCCAGTCCGTTCTCTGCCGCGCGGCGCGACCCGGAAACTGCCACAGCACTTCGCCGCATCGGAGCCTGGCCGCTCGTCGCGCACCGCGCTCGAGCAGGCGTGCCGCCCGGATGGCGGTCACCTCCGGTTCTCGTTCTCCGAGGAGTTCTCGAGGAGTTCCCGGCCGCTGCCTCGGAAGTCGATGTCCGGGATGATGGCCTGAGGCTTGAACACGACGCGGTAGTGGTAGGCACTGACCCTTGCTCCGTCGAGCTGCTCGGCGAAGTACGTCACATTGTCGCTGAGGCCGAGAAAGTGCTTCTTGTACTCCGCCTGGCCGACCTTGCAGGTGACCTCCAACTGATTCGACTGGTCCTCGACCGAACAGAGCCCTTCGATTGACAGGAGGTAGGTGTCGGTTATCCCGTTCAGGAACACGACCCGCCTCATGATCTCGAAGTTGTCCGCGGCCCGCGACAGGTTGCTGGATGCGATCTGCGCATCGTTGCAGCCTGCTACTGCTGCCATGGCCAACACCGCCAGTGCTCTCCCGATGATCTTCATGGCTCCCTCCCCGCCGAGGGCACGGTCCCATCCGCGCTATACTCGGGTGATGTCTGACACCAATGTGCCAAACATAGCACGAAACGGCAAGCCCGGCCCGCCCGGCGCAGCCAGTCCGGCCCTCTCCGTCGTCACCCCGGCCCCGGCCCCGCCACCCCGGCCTCCGCCGCGGACCGCCGCCCTTCGCTGCGCTACGAGGCGCTGCGGTTTCCCGGCTGTCGGCGCATTTCGCTCACGCGCGACGAGTTCGAGAGCTCCGACGACCGGATCGAGTACTGGGACGCCCGCGCGGAGACCGCCTGGGTGGTCGCCGACAACTACGGCGTCCACGAAGGGACGTCGCGGCGGCTGCCGCACCTGGCCGAACGGATCGCCTCGGTGCGCGGCGCGCCGATCGTCTCGTTCGGCTCGGTGACCCTGCTGGTGCGCGACGTGGAGGGCGAGCCCCGGCGGGCGATGGAGGCGGACGAGACGCTGTACCTGCGCCCGACCCGGTCCGCCACGCCGAGGCAGTCGCTGGTGGTCGGCGAGCACGATTTCCCGGACGTCGTGCTCGAGGTCGACCACACGACCGACGTGCGTCCCGGCAAGTTGCTGTTGTACGAAGCCTGGGGCGTCCCGGAGCTGTGGGTGATCGTGCCGCCGGAGGGGGCCTCGGCGCGGCGGCCGGCGGGCGTGACGATTCACCTCCTGCGGGACGGGCGGTACCGGTCGATGCCCGCGAGCGGGGCGTTTCCGGGGTGGACGGTGGCCGAGATCTTCGACGCCATGACCGAGCCGACGCCATCGGTCGCGACCTGCCGGGTCCTCGAGCGCGTGGGGCGGGCCCTGGGCGCGCGGGAGGGCACGGGACCCGCGGACGATCCGCTGTCGCGCGTTCTGCTCGCGGAGGGTCGCGCCGAGGGTCGCGCCGAGGAGCTGGCGGCGGCCGTGGAGAGCCTGCTGCGGGTGCGCGGGCTCGCGTTCACGCCGGCGCTCTCACGGGCGACCGAGTCGCTGTGCGACGTCCCCCGCGACGCCGTGATGGCGGCCGCCTATGCCTGTACGGACGAGGCCGACTTCTGGCACCGCCTCGGACTCCCGGCTCGGTGACGGGGCAGCGGGCGGCCGCTGCCTCGGAAGTCGATGTCCGGGATGATGGCTTGAGGCTTGAACACGACCCGGCGGCTCTCGGCGCGCGGGAGGGACAGGACGCGCGGACGGGCTCCTACCGCACGCCTTCCAGGAAGCGGGCTCGGAGGGCTTCCCGGTCCACGGGCTTGCCGCCGAGGAAGACGGCGGAGATCCGGCGGCTGTTCGTCACGTCGTCGAGCGGGTTCGCGTCGAGCACCACGAACGACGCGCTCTTCCCGGCCGACACCGTGCCGAGGTCGTCGAGGCGCAGGATCTCCGCATTCACCCGCGTCGCAGCGACGATTGCCTCCATCGGCGTGAGCCCGCACCGCGCCATGTCGCGGAGCTCGGTGTGCGTCGTCCAGGCGACGCTGACGCCCGAGTCGGTCCCCATCCCGATCGGCATGCCGGCCTCGCGGTTGCGCGCCAGGTTGCGGCACTGCAGCTCGAACGACGCGCCCGGCCCCTCCGCCGCCAGCCGCTCGGCCTCGGCGCGCAGGTTGTCGACCTCGAACGGGGGCAGGGTCTCGGCGAGCCAGGGGAGATCGTCGGCCGTCACCGGCGAGCCGGGCAGGTTGGGCACGGTCCAGACGTCGGGGTGCTCGCGCACCAGCGCCATGTACTCGTCGTCGATGTCGCGGTCGCGGACGGTGTGCGCGAAGCCGTCGACGCCCGCCCGGATGAGGTCCTTGGCGTCGGCGAGGCCGCTCGTCGAGCCGAGGTGTGCCGTCACGCGCATGCCGCGGGCATGCGCCTCGCCGATGATCGCCCGGTAGACGGCCGGCGCCAGCTTCGGGACGGTGCCGCCGCGGTCGTCCACCCAGATCTTGACGAGCTCCGCGCCCAGCGCGTCGAGCTCCGCCACCGCGGCCCGGCCCGCGGCCTCGGTCGGCGCCCCGCGGGGGATCCCCAGGCGGTACGCCTGCTGCGGGCCAGCCATCGACGTGGCGGCGATCCCGCGGCCGGAGGTGAGGAAGCGGGCCGCGTTCGGAATGTCGGCGTCGCGCAGCGCGAAGGCCAGCGCCTCGTCGTGCTCCAGCCCGAGGCTCATGGTGGCCGCCACCCCGTGGTAGGCCGAGCGCTGGAGGTGCTCGACCAGGTTGGCCCGCGTGTAGTTCTCCTTGCTGTGCGTGCCGTCCTTCACGCTGGTCAGCCCGAGGTGCTGGTGGGCGTCGATGAGCGCCGGGATGACGGTCTTGCCGCTGAGGTCCACGCGGGCGGCGCCCGCCGGCGGTTCCCGATCGCCGCGCCGGCCCACCCAGGTGAAGAGACCGTCCTCGACGAGGAACGCCGAATCCGCCACAGGAGGGTCGCCGCTCCCGTCGAGGAGGAGCGCGCCCTCGAACCACGTCGCCCCCTGCGCGGCGGCCGGCGCCGGTGCGATTGCCAGTCCGGCGGCGGCCAGCAGCACGACGAAGCCGCAGCGCGCGCTTGCTCGCGAGCCCGTGCGAGAGCGAAGCTGTTGGTCTGTCATCATTCGTGACTCCTGTTCCAAGTCGCACGCAGCGGTTGCGCCGACTGCATCCTCCGCGACGACTTTCCCACGCCAGCCGCCAGCCCACGCCGTAGTCCCGCGCAGTCTCCGACAGACCGTACCGGACGTGGTGGCTGCCCGTGAAGCGTTCGCCGAAGGCCGGCAGGCCCCACCCGGCCTCCGCCGTCCAGCGGTGCGGACCGTAGCCGCCGCCTGCCGGCATCCATCGGATGCGCCGCGAACAGCGCATCCACGCCGCCGCTCCCCATCCCGCCGCTCTCCTGCCGCAGGCTCAGCGACGGGTAGGGAGGAGCTTCGCTCCCTCGTTGATCGTCCCCGCCAGGCGCCCGGGCCGGAAGCGGGATGCCGGCCCCCAGGCCCCGCTCAGAGCCCGTCGCGCGACATCAGGAAGGCGTGCACCTGCCACATCTCGTCGCCCGAGAGGAGCTCCTCGAAGGCGGGCATGTTCGTGCCCTCTCGGCCGCGGCGGACGGCGTCGAGGAAACGGTCGGTCGGCATGGGGTTCCGGAACAGGCTCGGCCCCGCTCCGCCGCCCGATCGGTGGCAGACGACGCAGCGCGAGCGATAGATCCGCTCGCCGGCGGCGACCGCGGCCGCGTCGTCCAGCAAGGGGTTGGCAACGTCGCCGGCCGCCGGAGCGGCCGCGGCCGGCGGAGCGTCAGCGAGCGCCGGTGCCGCCGTCGCCCCGGGCAGGGTCGGCGGCGTCGTGGTGATCGGGTCGCTGCCCTCCGTCGGCTCGAAGCCGTAGCCGCGCAGCACGCGGCCGCCCAGCGTGTGGCCCGGCTCGCCGACCCGCGGCAGGCCGCCCGGCAGCGGCGTCAGGTTCGTTTCCTGCCGCTCGGCCCGCGGGCCGCCGTCGAGGGCGAACACCCACAGGTTCCCGGCCCGGGGCTCGGTGTAGTAGAAGATCATGTCCCCGCCGATGCCGCCCGACGGCACCGCCACGTACTGCGTCCCGTCCAGCTCGTAGGTGATGGGGCTGCCGATGATGCCGGAGCCGGTCTGGAAGCGCCACAGCACCTCGCCGCTCCGGGCGTCGATGGCCATGAAGTAGCCGCGCATGTCGCCGGTGAAGACGAGGCCGCTCGAGGTCGCCACCGCGCCCGCCCAGAACGGCGCCGGGCTCACGATGCGCCACAGCACCTCCTGCTCCACCACGTCGAAGCCGACGAAGTTGCCGGGGTTCTCGCTGGTCAGGTACTGCTGCCAGTCGCCGCCCAGGTAGGCCTCGCCGTTGGTCGGCGGCTCGATCTGGTCCTCCGCCCAGAAGCGGTAGCCCATCGCCCACTGGTTCGACATGAAGTAGAGCGCGCGCAGGTCCGGGTTGTAGGCCAGCGGCTGCCAGTCGATGGCGCCTTCCAGGCTGGGGATGATGGGCCCCACCTCGGGGCCGCCGGACTGCGCCACCATGTCGGGGTTGACTTGCGGGCGGCCGGTCACCGGGTCGAGGCCGAAGGCCCAGTTGATGGCGGGGACGATGGGCTCCCCGTAGAGGAAGCGCCCGTCGGTGCGGTCGAGGGCGTAGAAGAAGCCGTTCTTGTCGTGGTGGAACAGGGCCTGGACGGGCCCGTGGCCGCGGAGCGTCACGTCGGCCAGCACCGGCGTGCTGACCGCGTCGTAGTCCCAGCAGTCCCAGGGCGTGTACTGGAAGCCCCAGCGGATGGCGCCGTCGTCGGCGTCCATGGCGATAGTGGCGGCGGACCACTGGTTGTCGCCCCGGCGGACGTGGCAGTTCCAGGGCGCGGCGTTCCCCGTGTTCCAGTAGACGAGGTTCAGCTCGGGATCGAAGACGCCGGTGGTCCAGGTGGGGGCGCCGCCGTTCCTCCAGGTGTCGCCGGGCCAGGTCTCGTTGCCGGGCTCGCCGGGGCCGGGGATGGTGTAGGTCGTCCAGCGCAGCTCGCCGGTCAGGGCGTCGTAGGCCTTGACGAAGCCGCGGATGCCGTACTCGCCGCCGGCCACGCCGGTCAGGACCAGGCCGTTCACGACCAGCGGCGCGCCGGTGATGCTGTAGCCCTGCCGCCAGTCGACGACCTCCGTCTCCCAGGCGACGGCGCCGGTCTCCCGGTGGAGCGCGATGAGGCGCGCATCCATCGTGCCGACGTAGACCAGCTCGCCGAACAGCGCCACGCCGCGGTTGTTCGACCCGCAGCAGTAGACGCGCTCGACGGCGTCCGACAGTTGCGGGTCGAAGCCCCACTTGCGGGCCCCGGTGCGGGCGTCGAGGGCGAAGACGCGCGACTCGTCGGCCGAGAGGTAGATGACGCCGTCGTGCACGAGGGGCGTCGCTTCGAGCCCGCGGTTCTCGCCGCCGGTCGCGAACACCCAGGCCGGGTGCAGGCGGTCGACGTTCTCCGGCGTGATCTGGTCGAGCTCCACGAAGCGGTGCCCGTGGTAGTCGCGTCCGTACATCAGCCACGAGGAGGTGTCGGCGGCCGCCTGCTCGAGGTCGGCGGTCGTGACCTCCTGCGCCAGTGCCGGCGGTGGCGATGGGACGGCCAAGCCGGCGACGAGCGCGCCGAGTACCGCGAGAGACTGGAACGACGGCCTGCGCATGCGTTTCCTCCAGCGAGTCCACGGGCCGGCGGCGCCCGTCAGGGCGCGAGGTCGACGGGCGCCGGCGGCGCCCAACCCGCTCAGTACCCTACACGCGACAGGTGTCCGGCCGAAGCAGGGGTCCGGCCGACGGCGGAGCGGGATGCCGGCGGCGCGTTCTCGCATGAGCACCACCGACCGTTGCCGGCTCCGACGCCGCGGCCGCCGGCCTCGCGCAACGGTGCGTTCCTGCATAATCCGGGGGACGCGGAGACGCGGGGAACGACGCCCGAGGCGGGGCAGGAGTGGCAATCTTCCATCCCGGACCGAGGATCGCGGCCGCCTTCGACCTGCATCGAGCGGCGTCAGGAATCGCAATGCCTGTCAGGATCGACTGTGACCCGCGCGCGCGGCGGCGGTCGCGGCGGCAGTCGCGGTGGCTCCTGGCTGCCGCGGTCGTCGCCGCGCTGTGGTTCGGTGATCTCCGCGCCCAGCCGGCGCTGGACCTGCTCCTGGTCGGCGGTCTCGTCCACGACGGCTCGGGCGAGCCGCCCGTCCGGCAGGACATCGGCGTGGTGGGGGAGCGGATCGGCTTCGTCGGCGATGCGGCGGCGGCCGGTCTGGACGCCGACGTGGTCGTCGACGTCGGCGGGCTGATGGTCACGCCGGGCTTCATCGACATGCACTCGCACGCCGAGCTGATG
>JAPOWL010000421.1 GCA_026707615.1 Acidobacteriota bacterium
CCGAGCGGGTGATGGAGAGCGCGATCGGCGTCATCATCACGGCCACCGCGAGGTCGCTGACCACCGCGGACAGCACCGCGGACACGGTCATGATCGCGAGCAGGAGGCCGCCGCCGGAGCGCGCCACCCCGGGAAGGCACAGCGCCCCGAGGGCGATCCGCCGGGCCAGGCCGTGCTTGGCGACCGCGTGCCCGAACAGCATGACGCCCGCCAGGTGGGGCAGGATGACGTGGCCGTAGCGGGCCGCCACGTCGGCCACCGACATCGCCGCACCGAGGGGCAGGAGCACGAACGGCAGGAAGCTGGTGACGGCCCAGGGCACGGGCCTCGCGACCCACCACGCCAGGACCCAGGCGAAGGCGCTGACGGCGAAGTGCGCCTCCGGCGCTAGACCGGCGAGCGGCGCCGCGCGGACGGCGGCGAACGCGGCCGGCCCGGCCGCGAGGCGCAGCACGAGCGAGCGGCGGCCCCGAGAGGCGTCAGCGTCCGGCACGGTCCGCCCCCGGGGTTTCCACACGCACGGTCACGATGTCGGAGTCCCCCGCAGAGGTGTCAGCGTCCGGCACGGTCCGCCCCCGGGACTTCCACGTGCACGGTCACGATGTCGGAGTCGTGGAACTGCTGGTGGCGGACCGACGACGCGATGTGGCGCAGCAGGCGCAGCGAGACCTCGCGCTCCGCCAGCACGTCGTCGGGCTGTTCCGCCAGCAGCCCCATCCGGTCCTGCAGGTTCTCCTCGCCCGCCGCGGCGACGAACTCGAGGACCGCGCCGCCGGCCTCCTTGCGCGCCTGCAGGAGCAGGCGGCGCCGCTCGCGCTCCTCCCGGTCCTCGTCCTGCCCGATCAGCGTCAGCAGCGTCTCCTCGGTGGCCGCGTCCAGTCGCGCGACCATCTTCTCACCCCAGCCGCTGCGGGACGCGAACGCGGCCAGGAACTCCCGGATCTTCGGCAGCACGGCCAGGTCGAGGGCCACCTCGATGCGCTGGCGCCGCGGCGCCGTCACCTCCACGAAGAGGGTCAGGAGGATGGCCGAGAGACCGCCCGCGGTGATGCCGTTCTGCAGCAGCCCGCCCGCGAGCTCGGCCAGCAGGTCGGGGAATATCAGCTCGTTCTGGCAACCCACGCCGATCCAGAACGAGACCCCCGCGATCAGCCCCTTGCGGTAGTCGATCCCGCCCTGCACGACCTCCGTCATGCCGCGCACGAAGGCCATCGCCAGCACCACCGTCAAATAGGCGACGGCGACCGGGCTGGGTATCGCCAGCACCGTGGCGAGCAGCTTGGGCAGGAACGCCAGCGCGACCAGGAGGCCGCCGGCGGCGATTCCCGCGCGCCGCGCCGCCACCCCCGTCAGCTCGACCGTCGGAACGCTGACGCCGATGGTCTGGGTGGGCATGATGCCGGCGACGCCCGACAGCAGCTTGCCGATGCCGTCCGCCGCCACCGCCCCCTCCACCGCCCGGTAGTCGACGGCCCGCGGCCGCCGCCACGACACGCGCTGGATGGAGACGGCGCCCGTGATCGTCTGGATGGCGCCGATGACGGCCACGAACACGAAGGCGGGCAGCAGGGCCAGGAACGCCGGACCGAGATCGAGCTCGACGCCCGGCCAGGCGCCCTGCGGCAGACCGATCCAGGGAGCCCGCACGACCCGCTCGGGGTCGTAGAGGCCCAGCGCGGCGGCGACCGCGGATCCGGCGACGACCCCGATGAGGGGCGCCCACAGGCGCAGCGTCGCGTTCCCCTTCAGGGAGATGCCGCTGATGACGAGAATCGTCGCCAGCGCGGCGAGGGGCGCGCCGAGCGTCCCCGTGCCCGGCGGCACCTCGGTCAGGCGGCCGAAGACGACCGGCAGGACGGTGGCCGGGACCAGCATGTTCACGGTGCCGACGATGGTCGGCGTCAGCAGCCGCCGGAACAGCGCGAGCCGCAGGGAGACGACGATGGTGACCAGCGCCGACGCGACGACCAGGGTCGCCAGCAGGGACGGACCGCCCTCGGCGAGGGCGGCCGCGCACACCCCGATGAAGGCCACCGCGGGGCCCATCGTGAGCACGTATCCCGCGCCCACCCGGCCGAGCCTCGCCGCCTGCAGGGCCGTGACGATGCCGCTGACGGCGACCGCGCTGAACACCGCCCAGGAGAGGTAGGCGTCGGTCCCGCCGGCGGCCCGGATCACGATGGTGGGGATCAGGACGATGCTGGCCAGGCCCAGGATGACGTGCTGCAGGCCGCAGCCGAGCGCGAGGAGGGGGGGTGGCTTCTCGTCAGCCTGGTAGCGCATACCGGAAGCCCGTCGCGTCGCCCGGCCGCAGGATCTCCCGACCCGCGCTCGGCGGCCGCGAGCGTGTGGGGCGGACCACGCGACGATTATCGCCGCGAAACGACCGTAGCGGCGAGCGGGCCGCCCCCGTTCGGCCGTCCCGCCCCTCCGCCCGCCGGAAGGGTCCGGCACCCGGGCGGTTCAGGAGCCGCGCCGCTCCGCCCGCCGGAAGGGGGCCAGCACCCGGCCGGCGGGGCACGCAGCGACGGCGTGCCGCAGCGCGCCGGCGACGAAGCGCTGGGCGTCGGCCGCCGCC
>JAPOWL010000425.1 GCA_026707615.1 Acidobacteriota bacterium
CTTCCACCCGCAGGCGCCGGGCCAGCTCGGCGAGTTCCGGGCCCTGGACGTGCGGACCGGCGAGACCCTCTGGCAGCGGCGTCTCCGCGTGCCCTACAACACGTCGGCGCTGACGACCGCCGGCGGCCTGGTCTTCATCGGCGACTGGGGGCGGCGCGTCTACGCCTACGACGCCGCGACCGGCGAGCCGCTCTGGCAGAGCCGGCTCTCGACGATGGCGAACGGCTTCCCCATCACCTATGCCGTCGACGGCCGGCAGTTCGTCGCCTTCGTGGCCGGCCCCTCCATCGGCGGCTCGAGCTGGGCGACCATCCTCCCCGGCGACCTCCTGCGCGACGAGCGCAACCCGCGCGGCGGCAGCGGGGTCTTCGTGTTTGCGTTGCCTTGACGACCACGGTGTGTCCCGCTCCCTCGCCCCGCAGAACCAGGCGCCGGGGACGCTGTCCCGACAAGGCGCTCTCTCGGGGCTATGGGATACTGCCGCGGTCGATGCATCGTATTCACCGGCGCTGTCTGATGCCGTTTTCGCTTCGGGCTCGCACCGGTAGCCTCATCGCGAGATTCCGCAAGGGCCGTGCCGCAGTGCGCGCCGGGTTGCTTGCGGTCGCCGGGCACCGTCGTCGAATCCGTTCGGAGAGAACGCGTCAGGTCGAGGTGCCCGTCCTGCACGTGGTGCTCGTCCTGTACGTGGCAGCTTGTGCTGCGGCGCTGCTGGGTGAAGAGGGGACGGCGGAGGCCGGCGAGCAACACCGGAGGTCGGGGCAGGTGCTCCGGGACTGTGCAGTCTGCCCGGAGATGGTGGTGGTGCCGGCGGGACGCTTCCGGATGGGCTGCGTGTCTGGCATGTTCTGCCTCGACGACGAGTTCCCCGTGCGCGAGGTCCGATTGGGGTCGTTCGCGTTGTCGAGGACGAGGTGACGTTCGCCGAGTACGGCCGCTTCGTCGCGGCGACAGGCCGCGATCGGCCGGACGACCGGGGCTGGGGTCGGGGCCGGCGTCCGGTGATCGGCGTGTCGTGGGAGGATGCGGCAGCCTATGCCGACTGGCTGTCCGCGGAGACAGGGGAGGCGTATCGCCTGCCGAGCGAGGCGGAGTGGGAGTACGCGACGCGCGCGGGCACGACGACGTCGTACGGTTGGGGCCCGTTCATCGGGCGCGACCGGGCCAACTGCGATGGCTGCGGCAGCCGGTGGGACGCTTCCCGGACGGCCCCGGTCGGATCGTTCGCGCCCAATCCCTGGGGCCTGCACGACATGCACGGCAACGTATGGGAATGGGTTGCGGACTGCTGGCATGCGGATTACTTTGGCGCCCCGAGCGACGGCTCGGCGCGTACGCACGGAGAGAACTGCAGCCACCGCGTGGTGCGCGGCGGCTCCTGGTACAGCTTCGGGCTGATCCTGCGCGCGGCGTTCCGCCTCTGGGAGGCGGTCGGCGTACGCGACGCCTACATTGGCATTCGGCTGGCGAGGTCGATCGACTAGGAGGAGTGCTTGTGGGTCCGAACGGCCGATGGCGACTCGCGATCGCTGCGGGCGCCCTGCTGCTGCTGATCGTCGGCTGCGCGGCGCGCTCCGCAGAGCCGCCCGAGCGCCGGGCCGAAACCGTTCCGAGAGCGCATCCGCCCGTCGAACGGTTCCTCGACTGCCTCTCGATGTGGCGCTCGGGCTGGGTCGAAGGCGTCACCCTCTGGGGCAGCGGCGAGACCTACCCCTCGCGCTGGGCCGAAGCCCAGAAGCAGACCTACCGCCTCAACCGCCATCTGGCGGCGAGCATCCTCGGAGAAGCGTGTCACCCCCCGGAGACGTACCAGCACATCGACGGGCGCGCGAAGGTGACGGGATGGATCCGGACTGACGAGCTCGAGGACGACCCATGATGAAGGTCGGCCCCGTCGTCTCCCTGCTGGTACTCGCCGGCTGCGCGACTGGCCGCTTCGGGGCCGTGCAGCCGGCCGTGGCACGCTTCGAGAGTTGCTACGAGCTGCGGGAGGAGTGGCCGAAGGGCGTCAGCGCGCGCGGCGGCCCGCTCGAACGGCGAGCCTACGAGTTGAACCAGCACCTGGCCTACGAGATCGGATACGCCTGCCGGCCCGGCGAGTCGGTCGTCTTGGCCGAGCGCGGCGGCGGCGCTCCGGGATTGGGGATTCGGGGCAGCGGCACCCAGGCCGACGGGACCGAGGGCGGGATCCAGCCGCACACCCCGGCGGCCGCCGAACCGGCGCGGACCGCGGTGCCGCGGTAGGCGCACTCGCTCGATGCGCTATCGCGCGACCGGGTCACGCGCACGAAGAGTGAAGCTCCACTCCGAGTAGATGGCGTGCCGGGGCCGCCAGATGGCGCCGACCTTGATTCGTTCGTACTGATACGCACCGCGCATGGAGTGACCGGGGGCGAAGCTCCAGCGGACGCCCAGTCTGGACCGCGACCGCATGAACCCCCGGCGCTCGAAGGCGACGCCCTGGTGGAACCACGGCGACAGCCGGGCCCGGGGGCGTTCGACCTCGACCTGCTGGCGGTAGCGGTTGAAATCGGGGACATCCGCCTGACCGATGTGGCGCTCGTAGAGGGTCG
>JAPOWL010000541.1 GCA_026707615.1 Acidobacteriota bacterium
GCCGCTCGAACAGGTCCGACCGCGCGTAGGCCGCCTCGACCTTGTTCTGGACCACATGAGCGAGCGCCGCCTCGATGACCTCGCGCGGGTGGTCCGTCTCCTCGGCCGCCCAGTCCCGGAACGACGAGCGGAAGCCGTGGGCAACGGCGGCGATCTTGTGGTACTGGAGCATCTTGGGCAACGTCGACGCCGAGATCGCCCTCCCGCTTCGCATCGGGAAGACAAGCGGATTGCCGTCGCCGAGCGCCCGCGCCGCGTCGAGGACCTCCAGCGCCCTCCCGCACAGCGGAACCCGGTGCTCGCGCTTCGCCTTCATCCGCAGGGCCGGGACGGTCCACACGCGCCCGGCCGCGTCCATCTCGTCCCACGTCGCGAGGCGGACCTCCGCCGACCGGGCGGCCGTGAGCACGAGAAACTCGAACGCCAGCTTGACGGCCACCTGCCCGGACGTCGACGTTCGTACGGTCTCGATGGCTGCGGCCACGTCCCCGTGCGGCAGCGCCAGCCGGTGCGTCACGATGTCGTTCTGCGGACCGAGCACGGGCAGCACTCGGTCGCAAGGGTTGTCGCTGCGCATGTCCAGCGCGATGGCCCACTCGAGCACCGCACGGATGCGCTGGCGGACCTCCCGGGCCGTCGCCGCCTTGACGTGCCAGATGGGCGAGAGGATCTCCAGCACGTCGGCCGTGTTGACTTCCGAGACGGGCCGGTCGCCGACGCGGGGGAACACGTACCGCTCCATGCTCCGCCACCAGTTGTGAACGTGCCACCGGCCCCGCCAGCCGCCGCGCTTCTGTTCGAGGACCTGCCGGGCAGCTTCGGCGAACGTCGGAACGCCCTGGACACGGCGCTTGTCGGAGAGGGGATCGCCGCCCGACCGGGCCAGCGCGCGGTTGGCGAGGGCCTGCTCGCGAGCCTTGGCAAGCGGGACGAGCGTGGCGGCACCGAGACCGAGCTCGCGGCGCCGGCCGCGGATGACGAGCCGCTGGACCCAGCTTCGGGTCCCGGTGGGCTGGACGAACAGGTACAGGCCGTTGCCGTCCGCGTGGCGTCCGGGTGGTGCGGAACGGACGAAGGCGGCCGAGAGCGCCTTGTCGGGGTGGCGTCCTCGGCGCTTGGTTCTGCGGGGCGAGGGGGCGATCCTGGCTACAACATCCATTCCCCCATTATATGCGGGATGGAGCCGGATTTCGCAAGACGCCCCAAACTAGCCCGGCCGCGACGACGAACTGTAAGTGACTGTAAGTCGGTAGCTTATGGTCTTCCTCGTACAAGGATGGACACTACCGGAACGCCATTGGTTGTCAAGGCAGCGCAAAGACGAACAGATTGTTCCCGTCGCTCGGGCGCAGCTCCGGGGTCAGGTTGATGAACCGCGCCGTGCCGGTGCTGACCGCTACGTACTGCCGGCCGTCGACGGCGTAGGTGATCGGGAAGCCGGAGACCGGCGAGCCGAGGTTGATCTCCCAGAGGATCTCCCCCGTGGTGTCGTCGAAGGCGCGGAAGCGCCCGTTGACGTCGCCGCCGAAGACGAGCCCGCCGCCGGTGGCGACCAGCGACATGGTCGCCGCGCGCTGCTCGTGGAGCCATTCGGTGACGCCGGTCTCGGCCGAGATGGCATGCACGGAGCCCACCTGGTCCGTGCCCGGGGCGATGCGCGGACGCCACGCGATGGCGTAGATCGACGTGCTGTCCGGGCCCTCCGCCCGCATGTTCGCGCAGACGTTGCGCAGCGGCATGTACATCATGTTGGTCAGCGGGCTGTAGGCGCCCGCCTCCCAGTCCTTGCCGCCGGTGGCGTGCGGGCAGGTGAGCATCTCCTGCCCTTCGGCGGTGAAGATGAGCTCCGGGTTCTCGGTCACCGCCCCGGTGGCGCCGTCGATGCCGCTGATCACGTTCTGCGTGATGGTCGACCTCGCCCACAGGAACTCGCCGGTCTCGCGGTCGAGGGTGTAGACCACGCCCGTCTTGCCCGGTATCCCGGTCATCACCTTGCGGATCTCGCCCGGATTCAGGCGGGGATTGATCCACTCGACGGCATCGGCGTCGGGGGCGACGGCGGTGTCCACCAGCAGGCGCTCGAAGGGATGGTCGAGGTCCCAATGGTCGTTCATGTGCTGGTAGTACCACGCAATCTCGCCCGTGTCGGCGTCCAGCGCCAGGGTCGAGTTGTGGTAGAGGTGCTGGAGGTCGGTCCCGCCGATCAGGAACTTCGGCGCCGGCGAGGTGACCGAGGTCCCGATGTAGACGAGGTTCAGCTCGGGGTCGTAGCTCGGCACCATCCAGGCGCCGACGTGCTTGCGCTCCTCGAAGGGCACGCCGCCCCAGCTCTCGTCGCCCGGCTCGCCGGGCGCGGGAATCGTGCGCCGGCGCCACAGCTCCTCGCCGGTGTCGGGGTCGTGGGCGGTTATCACGCAGCCGTTGGGGCCCGCCGCGGGCATGCAGCTCCGGCCCGAGATCGCCTTGCCGTCGGCGACGATGGGACCCGAGGTCTGCGTGGCGGGGTTCTCCTGGGAGTCGAGGATCCGGGTCTCCCACGCCAGCCGGCCGGTGGTGGCGTCGAGCGCGAAGAT
>JAPOWL010000052.1 GCA_026707615.1 Acidobacteriota bacterium
CCGGCGCGGCCGGGGCTGAAGCTGCACGCCCTGGAACGGGCGAAGGACAAGCACTTCGGGTCGGTCCGGGTCAGCCGCGACCTCCGGCTCATCGTGCATCGGACCGCGTCGAGCTTCCTCCTCTGCTACGTCGACCATCACGACGCCGCCTACCAGTGGGCCGAGCGGCGACGCCTCGATCGGCACCCGACCACCGGGGCGGCGCAGCTCGTGGAGATCCGCGAGACGGTGCGCGAGATCCACGTGCCGCGCTTCGTCGAGAGCGACGTGCCGGCCGACAGGCCTGTGGCCGCGGGTCCGGCTCCGACGTCGACTTCGGCTCCGGCCTCACGACCGATCTTCGGCGGCGCGTCGGACGACTACCTGCTGGGCTACGGCGTGCCGGGCGAGTGGCTGAACGACGTGCGGGCGGCGACGGAAGACACGCTGCTCGACGTCGCGGATCACCTGCCGGCCGAGGCGGCCGAGGCGCTGCTGCAGATCGCCACCGGCGGCGCGCCCGCGCCCCCAACCCCGGCCCCGGCGGGCGCGGACCCCTTCGCGCATCCGGACGCCCAGCGGCGCTTCCGGGTGATGGCAGACGTCGAAGCACTCACCCGCGCGCTCGACTACCCGTGGGAGAAGTGGACCGTCTTCCTGCATCCGGCCCAGCGGCAGTTGGTCGAGCGTCAGTACAACGGACCAGCGCGCGTTGCGGGGTCCGCCGGCACCGGCAAGACCATCGTCGCCCTCCATCGGGCCGTCCATCTGGCCCGGACGCATCCGGAGCGCCGCGTGCTGCTGGCGACGTTCTCGGAAGCACTCGCGACGGCACTGCGCACGCGCCTCGTGCGCCTGATCGGCAACGAGCCGAAGCTGGCGGAACGCCTGGAAGTGCACTCGATGCGCGACGTCGGACGCCGACTCTTCGCCGCGCGCGTCGGTCGCCTCCATCTCGCCAGCGACGATGACGTTCGCGCCCTGCTCGCGCGGGCGGCGGAGGGTGTCGAAGGTCACCGGCTCAACGCCCACTTCCTCTGGACGGAGTGGAGCGAGGTGGTCGACGCCTGGCAGCTCGGAAGCTGGGAGGAGTATAGGGACGTGCAGCGCCTCGGCCGCAAGACGCGGCTGGCCGGAAAGCAGCGGGAGTTGCTCTGGTCGATCTTCTCCCGCGTCCGGTCGGAGCTCGCGGCGCAAGGGCGGCTGACGGAGCCTGCGCTGTTCGCGCGGCTGGCCGCGAAGCTCGCGGACACGGGGCCTCCGCCGTTCGACCATTGCGTGATCGACGAGGCCCAGGACGTCGGCGTGGCCGAGCTGCGCTTCCTCGCCGCCCTCGGCGGCGGCCGACCGGACGGCCTGTTTTTCGCCGGAGACCTGGGGCAGCGCATCTTCCAGACGCCGTTCTCCTGGCGGGCGCTGGGCGTGGACGTGCGGGGGCGGTCCCACACCCTGCGCATCAACTACCGGACATCGCACCAGATCCGGCGGCAGGCGGATCGGCTCCTGCCCCCGGAGCTCGCCGACGTCGACGGCAATGCGGAGCAGCGTGGCGCAACGGTCTCGGTCTTCAACGGGCCGGAGCCGGAGGTCCGCACGTTCGACACGCCCGAGGCGGAGACAGCGGCTGTCGCGAAGTGGCTGCAGGCGCGCACCGCGGAGGGCTACGCGCCGCAGGCCATCGGGGTGTTCGTCCGATCACCGGACCAGGTCGCGAGAGCCGTCGCGGCGATCCGGGATGGCGGCCTCACTCCCGTCGAGCTCGATGCCGGCTCGGTCGCCGCGTCGGGGGCGGTAGCGGTTGGGACGATGCACCTTGCGAAGGGACTGGAGTTTCGCGCCGTGGCGGTGGTGGCCTGCGACGACGAGATCCTGCCGCTCCAGTCGCGGATCGCGCGGGTGGCCGACGACGCGGACCTCGAAGAGGTCTACAGCACCGAGCGCCACCTGCTCTACGTCGCCTGCACGCGCGCCCGCGACCGGCTGCTCGTCACGGGGGTCGAGCCGGCGTCCGAGTTCCCGGACGACCTGCGCGGAGAGTCGTGATCCCTCAGGCGACAGCCGCGTCACCCTCGTCCGTTATCGACGGCGTGACCGCTGCGATCGACGGCGTGACCCGCTGCTCCCGTGAGCGATAATCGCCCCGATGGCCACCGTCGACTGGATCACGATCGAGGGTTTCAAGAGCATCAAGCGAATCACGCGCCTGCCACTGGCTCCGATCAGCGTCCTGATCGGACCGAACGGATCGGGCAAGTCCAATTTCATCGGTGCGTTCTCGCTGCTGCGCGAGATCCGCAACGGACGCCTGCAGGAGTACGTCGCCAGATCCGGCGGCGCGGACCGGATGCTCCACTTCGGCACGAAGATGACGTCCGAGTTGCAGGCGCACGTCTCGCTGGGAAACGGCGTCTACGAGTACCGGGTGACGCTGGCGCCTACGGCTGCGGACGGGCTGTCTCCGACGAGCGAGGCCTGCGTGGAGCATCGGGACGGACACCCCCTGACATCAGGCGCACATGGCTACCGAACGGAGGCCTGGATCAGCCATCGAGATCGGTACGGCCTCGACGACGAGTCTGTTCACGCTGTCCGCGACCTTCTCGATGGCTGGCGCGTGTACCACTTCCACGACACTGGGGCCACGTCGCCCCTCAAGAAGACGGCGGACGTGAACGACAATCGCTTCCTGCGTCACGACGGGGCCAACCTCGCCGCGTTCCTGCATCTCCTGCTTCACAGACACGCGAGCGTGTACGACCTGATCAGGCGAACCGTGCGGCTTGTCGCGCCCTTCTTCGAGGACTTCCGCCTCGAGCCGCGGGCGCTCAACGAGAACACCATTCGATTGGAATGGCGGCATCGGACATCGGAGGCGCACTTCGACGCGGCGTCCCTATCGGATGGCACGCTGCGATTCATCGCCCTGGCGACCCTGCTGCTCCAGCCTCCGGCCCTCCGCCCGTCGGTCATCCTCCTCGACGAGCCGGAACTGGGGCTGCATCCCTATGCCATCGCGATACTGGCATCGCTCGTCAAGCAGGCCTCGGTAGACACTCAGATTGTGCTCTCGACGCAGTCGTCGCTGCTGCTCGACGAGTTTCGCCCGGAAGACGTCCTCGTGGCTGACAGGGTCGACGGCGCGACCGAGCTTCGCAGGCTGGATGCCGCACGGCTGGCCACCTGGCTGGAGAACTACAGCCTCGGCCAGCTCTGGAGGAAGAACGAGCTGGGCGGACGTCCCACCCGTGAGACCGGGCCACGGAGCTCCGCTCCGTGACTCTGATCGTCCACGTCGAGGGCCACACGGAAGAGAGCTTCGTCAACGAGGTGCTTGCTCCACACCTTCTCGGGCACGGTTTCGCGACGGTGCGCGCAGGGTTCATCGGAGGCGGTCGCGGAGGAGATGGGCGCAGCCTTCGATCGGAACCGGTTCGTCCCCTACGTGATGATGCATGAGTTCGAGGCGCTGCTGTTCAGCGACTGCGCCGCGTTCGCGGAGGCGATCGCCCGGCCGCATCTCCGCGAGGCGCTCCAGGAGATTCGCGACGCGTTCGCCAGTCCGGAAGAGATCGACGACTCGCCGAACTCTGCGCCCTCCAAACGCGTCCAAGCACTCGTGGCGGGATACCAGAAGCCGTGGATGGGAACCCTCGCGGCCCTGGCGGTTGGGCTCGACGCGATGCGCGTTGCCTGTCCCCACTTCGGGCGTTGGCTGAGTCGCCTGGAACAATCGCCCGGTGCCGCAGCGCACGCGGCAACGTGACGGTGGAGCGGTCTCGGCCGCTCCGATCGCCGCGCGGCGCCCGACGGCAGGGCGAGCCGGCCGCAGCAGCAGTGACTCGCGGCGGACTGCTGGACGGGGCCCCAACAAGGAGGCATATCGATGCAGCTCGGCGCGTTCTCCATCAGCCTCGCCGTCAAGGACCTGGAGAAGTCCAGGGCGTTCTACGAGAAGCTCGGCTTCTCGCGCACCGGCGGCGACGGCACGGGATACCTGATCATGGTCAATGGCCCGGTGATCATCGGGCTCTTCCAGGGGATGTTCGACCGCAACATCCTGACGTTCAATCCGGGGCTGGCACAGGACACGTCGCGCGTGTCGGACTTCACCGACGTGCGGCAGATCCGGGAATCGCTGGTCGAAGCCGGCATCGAGATGTCCACCGATACGGACCCGAAGGGTAGCGGGCCGGCCCACATCGCGTTCGAGGATCCCGACGGGAACCCGGTCCTGGTCGATCAGTTCTTCCCGAAGCCCGGCCGCGACGAGGACCAGGAGGCCTGACCTGAGTCGCCGCTCGGGTATGCTAGGCAGCCTGAAGGTCAGCGTGCGCCCGTAGCTCAGGTGGATAGAGCATCGGTCTTCTAACCTCTTCCGGGGTATTGCGGATCACCGCGAAACCCCGGTTTTATTGGGTCTTTCGAGGTCCTGCCGGGTCCCAAAACCCCCCTTGGAACCCGAAACGGCTGGCAGAGCCGCTGGCAGAGTTGGAGCCCGATTCCGCGCTCCCTCCCGGCCTGACTCGACGACCCGATCGACCCGAAACCTGAGTGGCCAACATGCCGCCACAGACGCGGCTGTAACGCCACGCCCGTGTCCCCGCATGGGGATTCCCCGCGCATCGGGGTGCCTGCTTCGCTCGGGAGCAGCGACCGCTCCCGTCCACAGGCTTTGCTGGACCGGTGGCTCCGGCCCGCCCTTCCCGGCGTCCAGGGGGCACCGGGTCGAGATCCACGCGTCGCGTTCGCGACGCTGTCCTGCACGCCGCCGCAGCGCTCGCTCGTCCAGCGGCGAGTCGTCGGCTCCGTCATCCGCGCCCTTCCGAGCCTCCACCCGTGGCGCCGCCCGGCGCCTCCGCGACGCCAAGCCTCCGCGCCGGCCCGCGTCAACGGCTGCGCCGTCCTCCGCTTCGCTCCGGCCCTGCGGGTGACCCGGGCCGGCGCTCCGGCATCCGGAGCCTGTACGGCCGGCCGGAGACCGGCCGGCACTGGCCCGACCCTCTCCCCCAGCGGCGGGTCGACGGCCCCGCGGGGCTTCCCGCGCCCGCCGACCGCGCGTCGACTCCGCCCAGCGGCCTCGCGAAGCCCACCGGGGACCGACGCGCCAAGGCGGCGCGGGCCGCCGCCGTGAACCCCTGCCGTGTCGATGCCCGGGCGTAAGCACATCCCACAGGGCGAGCTTAAGGGCGCCCCCCGCGTTCCCTTACGGGCCGCGACGGCCCCGATTCCCTTCCCCCGCCGCCGGATCCGCACCGGCCGCCACCGCCGCCGGATCCCTTCGCACCGGATCCGGCTTGCCGGGAGCGACCCCCCGCCTGCGGCGGGGCCCTCGGCCCGGGCGGGCGTGCTCCGCTTACACGCCCTGCCCGCGCCGATGGCCGGGTCGCTCCCGGCACAGTACGGGTCCCTCCGGGAAGGGGGAAGGGTCACGCGACCGGCTCGCCGCGCTCGCAGGCCCCCGGCCTCGCCCGGCGGCTTCCCGCGGGCCGTCGCCCGAAGCCCGCGGTGCTCCTTCCAACGGCCTACCGCGCCGGCAGCTCCGGCCCGTTCGGCCCGGCGCCGAACGACACCGGATCCAGATTGACGGCCGCGTTCAGGTCGCGGTCGTGTTCGGCTCCGCAGTGCACGCAGGTCCACCGGCGGACGCCGCGCCACCGCTCCTCCGGAAGCCGGTGCGCCGCACCGCAGGCGCTGCACAGCCTCGCCGCCGGGAACAGTCTCTCCGCCACCGCGATCTCCACGCCGGCCTCGGCGGCCTTGTACTCGAGCTGGCGCCGGAACTCGTAGAAGCCCAGCTCCGCGACGGCGCGGGAGATCGACTCCACTCCGAGGACGTCGGCCGCGTCCTCGACCCCGACGCTGGCCGCGAGGCGGACGATCCCCGTCGTCAGCTTGTGCAGCGCGTCGCGGCGCAGGTCCGCCAGTCGCGCGTGGTGCCTGCGCAGCCGCTGGATCGCCTTCCGGCGATTGTGGCTCCCCCGCGTCTTCCGCGCCACGTCCTTCGAGAGCCGGCGCAGGCGCCGCAGGTCCCGGGCATACGCCGCCGGCACGTCCGCCGCGAGCAGGGCGCGGCCCGCGCCGGCGCCGTCCGGCGAGGCCGCGGCCGTGCGCGCACCGACCGTCGCCAGCGTCGACGCACCGAGTCGGATCCCGGCGTGCGTGCCGGCCGGGGGCTCCTGGCGCTTCCTCTCGAACTCGACCGTCAGCGCAACCGACCAGCTCCCCGCGCGCTCCGAGAAGGTCGACCCGACCACGCGCCCGCGGAACCGCGGCGCCTCCCGCAGGCGGACGCGGTGGCCGAACGGGAGTTCCACGTACCCCCCGTCGATCTCGAGGTCCTGCCCCGAGAGGTAGAAGCTCCGGGGGGCCTCGATGCGCTTCGGGACCGGCCCCCCGAACGGGTTCGACGGGCCGCCGCGTCTCTGGCCGAGCGCGCGCCGGCGATGGTAGGCCGACCAGGCGGTCGCCAGGTCGCGAATGGGCTGCCGGTAGACGCGCGCGGGGATCGGCGGCCGCATCCACCGCAGCGTGCCGAGCGGAGCCTCGCGCCGGACCTCCGTCAGCAGCCGGGACAGGCCCGCGGCCGATGGCGATGGCCGCTCCGGGTCGGGGCTCCAGGGCTCGCCCACGGGAACCAGCCCCGTCCTGCCGACGCGCTTGAAGCGCTGGCCGCCGACGCGGTCGAGGTGCTGGCGCTCCCATTCCGACAGCGCCCAGTTCCACGCGCAACGGGACGCCTCCGCCCACTCGTCGAACAGCCGCGCCTGCGCGTCGGTCGGGTCGAGGCGGATCTTGTGCGCGATCACGGGCGCATGATACAGCCCGGCAACATGCAGATGCCGCAACCCGGCCGGACGCGGTCAGCCGCGCAGTGGCGCCGATCCGGCCACGAGTCGACCAGCGCGCCCACCGGCTCGACTCGGCCGCAGGCACGGCCACCGGAGTCGTTCCCCTCCGTCAGGCGACACGGACAACTGCCCCCCGGGCGACACGAAACTGATCCGCTTGTGTGCCTGGGAGGAGTCGGCCCGATGACGAGATGCGAGGCGCTGCTCGTGGCGACCGGCGGGCGCAGGCTCACGACGGCCGCGGCTATCGGTCCCGGTGTTCGCGGTTGGATCCGGTGACCGCCGTGCGGGGCCGTCGTTGGGCCCGATAGTCCGCGAAGTCACACCGGTACGGCGCATCGAGGGGTGGCAGCCAGGGCCGCTCCACGTCGTGCCCGAGCGCCGCCAGATCCTCCCCGGCCAGCCGCGCCGCTCCGAGCGCGCACCGCCTGCCGTAGAGTCGCACCGGAAGGCCTCGCGGCAGATGTCCCCGAACGCGACGGGCGCTCGAGGCCAGCCGGTCGCCGACCGCCAGCACCAGCGTCCGTGGCTGGGCCGCGGCAATCGCGAGGGCCTCCGCCGGTGCCTCGCAGACGGCCACCCCGACCGGAGGCCTGGACGCCGGGGCCACCTCGAACACCCGCCCCTCCGGGTTGCCGAGCGTCCACCGCCTCAAGTTCTCGCCGTCGATTCGGTGCGGGACCCGGCGCCCGTCCCGGGTGTATGCCTCCGCCTGCAGCGCACCAGGATCCGCTTCTCCGGGCGCGACGAACCCGAACAGGAGCACGCCGATACAGGACAGCTCGACCGGCCAGCGCAGCCCCGTGAGCGCCTGCCACTCTCGGAGCCCGGCTGCCGGAACCTCGCGGATCGCAGCCGGCCAGGGCCGCGACGCCGGCCAACCGCCAATCCGATACGACAGGTACGAGCACGCCGACGGTCGCAGGACCTCGCCGGCGGTCTTGATCCTGTCGCCCCCCTCCCATCGCCAGCCGACCAACCCGTAGGTCCACGCCAGTCGTGTCGCCCGTTCCGCGAGCAGTTCTCCACTGTCCCGGAGGCCCCGGTCCCGGGTCGGGTCTCGCGGCCCCGCATGGCCGGAGCCGGATGGCCCCAGACGGCCCCGCGGGGTTCCCGACCTCCCTCCCTGGCCCGCTCGTCGCGCTGTGTCTCGAGCCGCGGCTGCCCACCACTCCAGGGGCACCAGTTCCCTCGGATATGGAGCTACCGTCTTGTCGGGAATGACGGGCCTCCCGTCACGGACTTCGCCAGCACGCTGGAGGCGCAAGCGGACACCAGTAGTCGGTCATGTGGTGACATTTTGCGCCTTCGGAGTTTGTCAATCCTCTCCGTCCACGACTCTATCGGCCGGACATGCTGACATGTTCAACTGAGGGCTACGAAACCTCGTATTCGCAGCTGCCGTTGCAGTAGCGCCCGGACCGGTTGCAGGCGGCGGGAGCGGCGGCGACCCGCGGAACTGCGGCGGGAGAATCGAGCTCTCGACCGCGCCGAGTTGGAAGTACCTGGCGACGATTCTGGAGCCCGCCCTGCCCGCGGATGCGAAGGTGCTCCTCGGGTAGTGTGGCAGTTCGACACTGCGGGCCAGCAGGTCGCCGTGGTACGGTCGCCGCGGAAGTAGCCCCCGATGCCCCCACGGCGGGTGGCGGCCGGTCCGGGACGGCGAATGCGCCGCCCTGGTCAGCAAGATCCTGCTCGGCGAATCCCCCGAGGTCTGCGAGCCGCCCGACTGCACCGAGGAAGACCGGCGGGAGCGCTGACGCGCCAGCAGGGTGGCCACGCCCGCTGCCGCCGGGATGCGCGAGGACAGCCGGAGCGAGATTGCCGCGCTGGGAGCGCCGGCCCGGACTCGGAACACCGAGCGGCCGTAACGTGCTCCGCGACTTCGTGACTGGCGTCGTCGCGGATGTCCCGGGGGCCGCGGTCGTTGTCGCGGTGCCGGCAGCCGCGCCGGGCGAGCACATCTGCCCGACGATCTGGACGCCGAGTCCGAGCGCGAACGCGATGCTGTGGGCCTTCACGATTTCCCTCCGTCCCTGGTGTGGCGCCTGACGAATGCGTTACCCGAAGTGGCCTTGCGGCCAACGTCTGGAACGGCGCGAACCGCGACCGGTCGTGACGCCGCACGCGATCCACAACCGCGTTGCGCCGTTCTCGACCACCCGGCGGGGGCCTCGGAAGCGTCAACCCGTTTATCGGCAGAACACTCGCCCAGTGGAAGCGGTGCCGCGTCAACATCGACTGCCACGTCCTGGTCGAGCGCCACGCCTACGGCGTGCCCTTTCAGCTCCTCCGCCAGGCAGGTCGAGGTCCGCTGCACCGCGGCGACCGTCGAGGTCTTCCTCGAGGGCCGCCGGGTGACGTCCCACCGGGGACGCTGCGACGGGCAGCCGTCCACGGTCGCCGAGCACATGCCGAGCGCCCATCGCGCCCACGCCGAGTGGACGCCGTCGAGCCGGTCGTTGCCGTGCTGCCGCCCCAGCCGTACGACTCGGGGTCGCGCCCAGCCGGCGGAGCGGGGCCCCCGTCCCGGAGTCTGGCGGCTCACCCGCCTGGCGCCGTTCCGGATGCTCTCTCCGCTCGGCTCCGCCCCGCGTGCTGCCGCCGGCCGGCTGATCGGAGTCGCCAGCCGGAGTGGACAGCAGCACCGCCGGGCGGGACGGGTCGGAGGACCTACCTCGCGGTGCGCCTGCGGCCGCTCCCCGCGGCCGCGGGTCCGGAGGGCCAGGGGCCCAGCCGCGGAGCAGGCCCACGCGGGGGTCGACGCCGTAGTGGTGGGCCAGCTCATCGACGGGCGCCCAAGGCCGCCTGCACCAGGACACGAAAGCCACCGCGCCGAGGGCGACGGCCACCTGGGCCCGCGCGGCGCCGCGACGGGCCGTGCCGGCCGTCCGGAACGCCGCCACCGCGGGCAGGGATCACGGCGACCAGCGTCTGGGAGAGGGCGTGGGATGGGCGACGCGGATCTTGTGCGCGATCAAGGGCGCACGATACAGCCCGGCGACACGCCGATGTCGCACCGCGGCCCATCTGACCGCAACCGGCATTCCGGGTGCGCTACTTCGCCGGGTCTACGCCCGCGGACCGCAGGAAGCCCTCGTGATAGGCAATCAAGTCGTTGAGGCGCGCCACCTCGCGGAGCGCCTGCGACACGTTGTCCAGATCCACGCGGCAGTCCTGCCCGCGATGACTGACGACGACGCTCCCGTCAGAACTGACGCGCACGGCTTCTGGTGATTCGGCCGCCCCGTTGAGCTCCAGGAGGAGACCCCGCAGCCGCCGGATCGCCTTGTCCCGCTCCGGTCTCAGCTCGTGCAGGACGAGCAGCCGATCCGCCTTCCTGCGGCGCAGATCCTGCGTCCTCACGGCCCCCGATTCTACGGGAGCAGCCGTTCCAGGACCAGAACGTCTGCTCGGCGCCCCTGGCGGCCGAACACGACGCGCCTGTCCCTCTCCCGGCCGCGACGAACAGGCTCAGTACTTCCTCGACGGCGGCAGACGGGGCTCGGCGACGGCGTCCTCGGCCGTCAGCCGCCCTGGGGAAGAGCGCGCGGAGGAGCTGGCGCGAGCACCGTGAACGGAGCCGGACGGGTGAGGCACCAGACCGCCGCCGCCGGCAGCGCCAGGGCCCAGCCGCGCAGCAGGCCCACGTGCGGATTGAAGCCGTAGTGGTGGGCCAGCTCGTCGACCGGGAGGCCGACCAGGGCCTGCACCACGACCACGCCGCCGAGACCGACCAGCCCGCGCCGCCAGGACCGGTCGCCGCCGGCCACCGCGATCCAGAGCGCCGTGAACAGCCCGACCTGGAACGCCGGCAGGATGGCCCACGCGCCCTGCTCGTCCGCGAAGGCGTGCCCCGCGTGGCCCGCCAGCGACTGCACCCCGCCGACCGCCCCGTGGACGACGACGCCCAGCACCGGGGCGGCCGCGAACGCCGCCAACGTCCCCAAGGCGACCGCCGCCGCCGACCGCGCCACGCCCCGCCGCCCGCCGCCCGCCGTCCGCACCGCCGCCACCGTCACCAGCAGCACCGCGACCAGCGTCTGCGAGAACGCGTGGATGGCGACCGAATACGACCCGATGACCGCCGCGGGGACGGCCAGGACCAGCAGCCGCGAGACGCCGACGGCGAAGAAGACGGCCGGCGTCGCCACCAGCATCGCCGTCCGCCGCCGCCAACCCATCGGCATCGCCAGCGCCCCCGCCACGTAGAGCGGGATCAGCGGCGTGAAGATGCACTCCTGCGTGACGATGAACCCGCCGTGCGCGGTCCGGATGACCGCCCCCGACACCGCGGCCGTCGTCCCCGCCGCGGCCAGGATCGCCCCGCCCGTCACCGCGATCCAGCCCGCGACTACGTCGACGAAGGCGCTCTCGTAGAAGAACGGCGCCGTGGCGAAGTAAACCGCCACCAGGACCGCCGCCAGCAGCAGGAAGCGCCGCGACGCGTCCCCGAGCGTCAGCCCCCCGAACGACGCCACCTCCACGTCGCCGTCAGCCGCCGCGCCGTGCCCCGGCGCCGTGCCCGGGCCCTCGGCTCCGAAGCCCTGCCGCCCCATCCAGACATACACGAACCCCGCCGCGACCAGGATCAGGACGGCCGGCCAGACGTAGACGTGCAGCAGGTCCAGCAGCGCCTTGTCCTCCGCCACCAGCGACAGGTTGCCCAGCCGGACGACGTTCACGGCCGTGATGAGCGTGAAGCCCACCGCGGCGCCCCGCAGGCGCGCACCCCACGCGGCCGGGAACGCGAAGATCGCTCCGGCGCACAGCGCCAGCGGATCGCCCCCGCTGCAGCTCGCGTCGGCGTACACCAGGTCCGACGGCGCCCCCGTGAGCTGGTCCGCCACCCGCTGCTGGACACCCGCGAACGGCGTCAGGACCACCCGCTCCACCCACGGCAGCCGCATCAGGCCGAACAACGCGACGAACCACGCGCCCGTGACGAGCGTGAAGCGGAGCATCGCGTTGCCCTCCGCCGGGACGGGCTCCGGGGTCCCCGGTCGAGGCCCGTCGGTCACCGCTTCCGCGAACCGCGCCGCCTTCGGTCTCGTTGACTCATCCATTCCGTCACCCATCCGCCGGCGCCCTCAGCGGGGCTACTGACCGACCGTCACCCGCAGGTTGCCCGAGCAGTTGTCCTCGTTTCGCTCCCCGGCGACCGACGACACGCACGCATTGTAGTAGTGCGTGCCCGTCCGCGTCGGCGCCGTCAGGACGATCGACTCCGAACGGCTCGTCGAGGCCCGCAGAGCCCCCACGTGATCCTGGCCGACGACCACCCACTCGCGGTCGCTCGACCGGTAGTAGTAATAGCGCAGCGTCGTCGCCGCCGCCGGCCCGCTCCCCACGTTCCGGACGCGGGTGGACAGCGTGAAGGCCTCCCCCGCGGTCAGCGTCCCGGGGCTCGTCCGCAGCGAATCCACGACGAGGTCCGGTGCGCCGGCGCCCCCGGTCACCGTCACCCGCAGGTTGCCGGAGCAGTTGTCCTCGTCGCGCTCGCCGGCCACCGACTCCACGCACGCGTTGTAGTAGTGCGTGCCCGTCCGCGCTGGCGCCGTCAGGACGATCGACTCCGAACGGCTCGTGGACGCCCGAAGCCCACCCACGCGGTCCGAGCCCACGACCTCCCATTCCCCACTGCTGGACCGGTAGTAGTAGTAGCGCAGCGTCGTCGCCGCCGCCGCTCCGCTCCCCACGTTTCGCACTCTCGTGGACAGCGTGAAGGTCTCCCCCGCGGTCAGCGTCCCGGGGCTGGCCTGCAGCGGATCCACGACGAGGTCCGGTGCGCCCGCCCCGCCCCCTACCGTCACCCGCAGGCTGCCGGCGCAGTTGTCGTCGTTCCGCTCGCCCGCGACGGACGCGACGCACGCATCGTAGTAGTGCGTGCCGGCGCGTGTCGGAGCCGTCAGCACGATCGACTCGGAACGGCGCGCCGCGGCCGGAAGGCTGCCCACGTGGTCCGAGCCCACGACCACCCATTCCTCGCTGTCGGAGCGCCAGTAGTAGTAGCGCAACGTCGTCGCCGCCGCATCCCCGTCCCCGACGTTCCGCACGCTGGCCGACAGGGTGAAGGTCTCGCCCGCCGTCAGCGTCCGCGGGCTGGCCTGCAGCGACTCCACCACCAGGTCCGGCGCGCCCCTGCTGGGCTCGGCGCCGTAGAGCCCCCGTACGCCGTTGATGTCGTCCGTCTGGAGGCGGTCCAGATCGCTGACCCTGGAGTTCATGATGGCGCTGCGGAACTGGCCGTGGTCGTCCGGGTGATCCAGTCCCAGGACGTGACCGAACTCGTGGAGGGCGACCCTCCTGAAGTCGACGGCGTGGCGCCGCGGTCCGTCGTAGACGTCCCAGTCGTGGTTGCGGTTGAAGACGACGTCGCTGTCCAGCGCCTCGCCGGTAACGGTATTCCGCCAGGTCTGAGCCACTGCCACCGTGTTCCGGCCCCACGCCGTTCCCGGGCAAATGGAGTACGACCAGACGACGTCGTGATTGCCGTCGGGTTCGCTGCAGGAGACGCGCCCGCTGCCGTAGCGTCCCCAGGCGAACCGGAAGCCCGCTCCGGCCCCGTTCCACGCCCGCAACGCATCGATCGCCGCACCGTCCCAGGAGCCACCGGTGCTGAGGCGCATGTGCAACGGAACGCTGTCCGCGAACCAGAGATGGCCGAGACGGACCCAGGAATGCCCGACGGCCTGCGCCAGCAGGAGGAACAGGATTGCGCACGCCGCGACTGCGTACGCCCTGGCCGGCAAGGCGCTGCTTGGCTTCCCGCCCGGCGTCACCGAATCTCCGCTCGTACGACGCTCCGGAAGTCGTCGAGGGTCAGGGCGTCCTCTCCCGGGGCCGTCTCGTCGTTGTCCGCCGCCGATACGCTCGCCACCAGTTGCCCGGCTCCGCCGTCCAAGCCTACCACGGGCCGCCCGGCATGGTCGGCGACCGTGAACGCATCCCGCCCCGCGTCATAGAAGAGCCGGTACAGGCCCTGCCACCAGCCGACGAGCGGGCAGGCCTCGACGCCGTTGCCGGCGGAGAACAGGACGGCCCGGTCGCCCACGGCGAAGTCGGGCATTCCCGCGACATCGAGCGTCGCGCCGCCGGGGGTCGGGCCGCCGAGGAACTGCAGGGTCAACTCCGCTCCGCCGACCTCCCCCTTCAGCACCTCGAGGACGGAGACGGTCACCTCCGTCAGGGGCACCTCCCGCTCGGCATCCCAGGTCTCCGTGACGGCCGACACGGCCCCGACGGCGATGACGTCCGCGCCGTCGACGACTTCCGAGAACGTCAACGGCTCCACCGTGGTCCCGCGGACCGGCGCCGCGAGCGCCAGGGTCGCCAGCAGCGCCGCGAACGTCCTCACGGCGGATCGTCTGGACCCAGACATGCGCCACCTCCGCCCGGCCACGAGAACAGTCCCGCACCGCGACCGTTTCTTGGGCAAGAAAAAAGCCGGGGCAGGCGAACCTGCCCCGGCCACGAAGAACCCCAAACTACCGGGCTACTTCTTCAGCAGCCGCTGCGCCCGCAGGCGGCGTCGGCCGGCTGCCACCAGGCCCGCGCCCAGAGCCAGCGCACCGAACAGCGGCAGGGCCGGCACCGGCTCGGGCATCATCGGCGTAGCCATCATCTCCATCGAGTACTCGCCCATCATGCCGTCCGCGCCGTAGGCCATGACGCGGACGCCGTACTCGACCCCGTTCACCAAGCCGTCGATGGTGGCCATGCGCTCCATCATGGCGTCCATCTCACTCCAGGAGCCGCCGGCCTGCCGGTACTGAACCATGTAGCCCGTGACCATGGCAGCGCCCATGTCCGGCTTGTTCCAGGACACCATGAGCATCATGTCGCCGGCCTCGACCATGACCTCGGTCGGCGGGCCGATCTCCGCCATGGGCTCTTCCGGCTCCTCGGGCTCTTCCGGCTCCTCGGGCTCTTCCGGCTCCTCGGGCTCTTCCGGCTCCTCGGGCTCTTCCGGCTCCTCGGGCTCTTCCGGCTCCTCGGGCTCTTCCGGCTCCTCGGGCTCTTCCGGCTCCTCAGCCTCCATCGGTGTGGCCTTCTCGCTGGCCGCCGTTGCGCTGATACCTCCGGCGCTGCGGGCAAGGACTTCCACGGTGTACTCCGTACCGTTCATGAGCCCACCGATCGTTCTCTCCGTCATCGTGCCTTGCTGGTAGATGGAAGTGCTCCCATCCTTCGGTGTCACACGAACCTCGTAACCGGTGATGTCGATGCCGTTCCCATCCGCTGCATCCCATGTGGCCACGATGTGCCCGTCACCAGCCACGAGTTCCAGATCATCGACATCGCCAGGAACGGGATACGCGGTTACCGTAGCGGGCACGGGGGTGGTGGGAACCCAATCCCCATCCAACACACCTCCGTCGGGGTCGTCATCGTCGTCGTTGCCGTAGGCGCGCACCTGGACAAGGTAGCGCTTGCCCGCCTCCAACCCGCCAATCAGATACGACTGGACGTTGTCGGCGTCCATTACCGCGAATACGTTGTTGGTATCGATGGCGGTAGCGGTGTCTTGCTGCTGGTACCGAACCTCGTAGCCGCCGCCCGAGAAGCCCGCGAAGTCAGTTGGGACCCATGTGGTGCGCAGACCGCTGTACCCCTCGGGTACGACGGTAACCGTCGTCGGTGATGTGGGCGCCTGCGCGTGTGCGGTCGTTGCCCCGAGCAGCACCAGCGCCGACAGCATCACGCCGGTGACGAAGAGTGAGCGCCATCTCGTCATCATTCGTATCCTCCAACTCCCCGTCGTCGAGACGGTGGGACCCTGCGGGTCCGAATGCCCGACGGACTCCGCAGGGAGCCCGGTGCCCGCACCATGCGAGCCTTCCCAACACCAAGGGAGCCTAACCTCATCTCCCCGGCGGCCGACCGCCGGCCGCGCGACAGTCGGTGAACTCTACCAACTTTCTTCGGCCGGTGCAACGCCCGCCTTTAGCGCGTCCGTCCGAAACCCACCGGCAACCCGCGTGACCATGCCGCGAAACCCTACCATTGACGCGGTCGCAGCGTCAAGAAACACGAACTTCACCCTGGCGGATCGCACCGGCGGCGCCGGCCGTCACCGTCAGGCCTGAACGTGGCACCGGAAGGGTCCGAGTCCAAGCCCGTACGGCGCGCCGCAGGCCCCGCCTCATCGAGGGCCCGGCTCCCTGCTCAGTCGGCAGGAAGGCGTGGTTCCGCGACGGAGGCTCAACCGTCCCTGAGCCGGCCGCGGAGTCCTCGATGATGAGGTCACGCGCACGCGTGTGCAGCGTCGCGCCGCGCTCGACGCTGCCGCGCCCTCGGGGCACGGGAGTGGGGCACCGGCGAAGCGGCCTGGGCGAAACAGGCCGAAGGAGTCGTCGCGGGCCATCCGGATGGCGCGCCCGGCGGCCCGATGCCCCGCGCCGGACGCCCTTCTGCGGATCGCCGGTACGGCGCGGGCCCGTCACGTGCCTCCCGCTGGGCCGATCACGCGGAGCGAGAGGAACGGGCCACGCGCGCCGGATGGCGCAAGGAGCGGGCAACAGGCAGCGGGGTTTCCGCCGCCAAGCGGTTATCCGTCAGGAGGTTACGGGGGCGTGGCGGCGGGCCCTGCGTCCCGATTTCGCGGACTCCGCGCGAGTCCGGCGTTTCAACCTTGCCGGCTTCTCGCCCCAGGCGGGCGACTCCTCGCTCTCCGCCCAACGACTGCCACAGCTCAACCGGCGGGAGAGAACGGGCGCGGCTGGGGGAGGAGACGGGCTGATGAGGACCCTTGGGCCTTCCCCGGCCGCACCCTGAAACCGAGCCCGAGCCTCGCGGGGGAATGGCCAGCGGGCGCCTACCCGCCGCCCCCGGCGAGGTCGGCAGTCACTCCCGGGCTCGGCCCTGGGCGTACGCTGCCATCCCGCCGGCGGGGCTGTCAAGGTTCGCTCTCGCTGCGGCAGAGTCCGTCGACGCTTTCGGGTCGCGGGGCGGCGCCGCCCGGCCGGTCGCGTCAGCGGCTCCGGCCGCCGCCGGGGGGCTCGCGGGCGGGGTCGGCGCGGTCGATCTCGAGGCGCGCCATCATCCGCGACAGGCCCTGGCGCGTGAGCCCCAGCTCGCCGGCGGCGGCGGGCACGCTGCGGTGCCGCTCGAGCGCGTCCCGCACCATCGACCGCTCCAGGTCCTCGCGGGCCGCCGCGAGGGTCCGGAGGCGGGCGGGGGCCGGGCGGCGGAAGGCGGCCGGGAGGTGTACCGGCTGGACCTTGCCGAAGCGCGGCGCGGTGAGGGTGAGGTTCGCGAGGACGTTCTGCAGCTCGCGGACGTTGCCCGGCCAGGGGTGGGCGCGGAGCGCGGCGACCGTCTCCGGCGCGAGGCGGGCGCGGCTGCCCGCGGCGGCGGCGACGTCCTTCCAGTAGTGCTCCGTGAGGCGCGGGATGTCCGAGCGGCGCTCGCGGAGCGGCGGGGCCGCCACCCGCACCACCTCGACGCGGTAGAGGAGGTCCCGGCGGAAGCGGCCGGCGGCGACCGCGTCGTCGAGGGAGCGGTTCGTCGCCGCGACCACGCGGAGGTCGAGCCGCTCCGTGCGGTTCTCCCCCAGCCGGCGGACCTCGCCGTCCTGGAGGGCGCGCAGCAGCTTCGCCTGGGCCCGGGGCGTCAGCTCCGCCACCTCGTCCAGGAAGACCGTGCCCCCCGACGAGAGCGCCAGCAGGCCCTTGCGCTCGTGGAGCGCGCCCGTGAAGGCGCCCCGGGCGTGGCCGAACATCTCCGACTCGAACAGGTCGTCGCCGAGCACGGCGCAGTTCACGGGGACGAAGGCGCCGCGGGAGCGCGGGCCCTCCTCGTGGATCGCGCGGGCGATCAGCTCCTTCCCCGTGCCCGGCTCCCCCTCGACGACGACCGCGAACGGCGAGGCGGCGATGCGCGGGATCCGCTCCCGGAGCGCGCGCATCGATGCGCTTTCGCCCACCAGCCGGTCCACGCCGCGGGGGGTCGGGCCCGAAGCCTCGCGCCACATCATCCGGCGCGGTCCGCGTACAGCGCGGCCAGCTCCGCGTCGTTCAGGTCCCGGCCCGCCGCGGGCGGCCAGGGGGCGTCCGCGGCGACGGCGACCACGCGGCGGTCGGAGAACGTCCGGCGGCGGTAGGCCTCCAGGCAGCGGCCCGCCCCCTCCACGGTGGCATGCCGGTGCCCGCAGCAGCCGCACTCGAGGCCCAGGGTCGTGTACACGTCGGGTCGGTCGGTCATCGTGTCACCTCCTGCCGGCTCGGAATGCACGTCCCGTGCCGGCCGGGTCAGCGGCTCGGCCCCGCCTCGCGGTCCGGGGCGCGCTCGCGGGCTTCGGCCGCGGTCCGGGCGGGGGGGTCCACGCGCGGCGCGTAGCGCAGCGCCGCCTGGGCCCGCTCCCCGACCGCGGTCGCCTCGCGGACGTAGTCGACCTCGTTCCGCCGGGCGGCGGCCTCCTCCGGACCCGCGCCGCGCGTCCGGTCGTCGTAGCCGCGGAGGTAGCCGCGCGCGGCGGCGTCCTCGAGGAGGTGCTGCGCGGGGTCGGCGAACCCGGGCTCGGACCGCGGGCGGGGACGGCTCCCGCGGCCCGCGGCGGCGTCGTCGTAGCCGCTCCCGTAGCCCGCGCCGGCGGCGGAGCGCAGCGCGGACGCCAGTTCCGCCTCGAGGCGCTTCGCCGCGTCGGGCTCGATCGCGGCCACGCGCCGGACCGCCGCCTCCGGCGCCGCCTCGTGGCCGCGCTGCCGGTCCTCCATCCCCCGCAGGTAGGCGTCGCCGTGCGCCTGCTCGACCACGAACCGCAGCTCCCGGCCGGCGTCGCGCGGCAGGAGGCTCCGCACGGAGTCGAACGCGTCGGGGGGCAGCCGCTGGCCGGCCGCCGCGTAGCCCGCCCGGTAGCCGGCCGCGCCGGCGTCGCGGACCACCCCCCGCAGCTCGTCGGAGAGCGCCGGCGCGTCGCGGGCGGCCGCTTCGCCGGCCAGGGCGGCGGCGGCCGGGCGGGACGGTTCGGGACGCTCCGGCGCCCGCTCCCGCTCGCGGGCGACCATCCAGTCCGCCATCCGCTGCGCGTCGACCGCCGCGGCGCGGATCTCCCGCGGGTC
>JAPOWL010000632.1 GCA_026707615.1 Acidobacteriota bacterium
CGTGAGGGCGTCGATGCCCGCCTTGGCCGCCGACACGTGGAGCTGCGCCACGGTCCCGAAGTAGTGCAGCGTGGCGCTGATGTTCAGCACGACTCCGCCCCGCTCCTTGAGATGCGGGAGCGCGGCGCGGCACATGTGGAACGTCCCCTTGAGGTCGATGTCGACGACGGTGCCGAAACCGTTGGGCGACAGGTTCTCGGCCATGCAGAGGAAGTTGCCCGCGGCGCCGTTGACGAGGATGTCGAGGCGGCCGAGCTCGTCCGCCGTCCGCGCCACGGCCCGGTCGACGGCGGCCGGATCCCGCACGTCGGCGGGCACCGCCAGCGACCGGACCCCGAGGGCCTCGATCTCGCGCCGGGTCGGCTCGAGGTGCTCCGCCTTCCGGCTGGTGATGGCGACGTCGCAGCCGTGCGCCGCGAGCGCCAGGGACAGCCCCCGGCAGATACCGGTGCCGCCCCCCGTCACCAGCGCCGTCTTGCCCTTCAGCAGATCCGGTTGAAAGCTCATCGCACATGTACCTCGGCCGGCGGCGGACCGGGTCCGCGGAGCCGGCTGGAACCGTCAGCCGCCCGAACCGTACAATGCTCGCACGTTGCCGGTCCTGGCCGCCGTCACCAACGCCTTCCCGCTGTGGCTGCTGCTCGCGAGCGGCGCCGCGCTCGTCCGCCCCGAGCTCTTCACCTGGTTCAGCGGCCCCCTGATCCCCATCGGGCTCGGGATCATCATGCTGAGCATGGGGATGACGGTGGGGTTCGAGGACTTCCGCCGCATCGGGCGCGAGCGCGCCAGCGTCCTGCCGGGCGTCGCGCTCCAATATACGCTCATGCCGCTGCTCGGATTGACCCTCGGGTGGGCGTTCGCCCTGCCGCTGCCGTTCGCGGCCGGCCTCATCCTGGTGTCGTGCTGCCCCGGCGGCACCGCCTCGAACGTCATCGCCTTCCTGGCCCGGGCGGACGTCGCGCTGTCGGTGACGATGACCACCGCCTCGACGCTGCTCGCCGTGCTGATGACGCCTGCCCTCACGGCGCTCCTCGCCGGCAACCGGATCGACGTGCCGGCGGGCGGGCTGCTGCTCGATACGGTGCAGGTGGTCGTCCTGCCGGTGGTCGCCGGCGCCCTGCTCAAGGCGCGCTTCCCGGCAGCCTGCCGCCGCGTGCTCCCGGTGGCACCGCTGGTCGCGGTGGCGACCATCGTCCTCATCGCGGCCTCCGTGATCGGCGGCGGGCGCGAGCAGGTGATCGAGGCGGGCGGGCGGTTGATCCTGGCCGTGCTCTGCCTCCACGCCGGGGGCTTCGTGCTCGGCTACGCGGTGGCCCGGCTGTGGGTGGGCCGGGAGCAGGCGTCGCGTACGGCGGCGATCGAGGTCGGGATGCAGAACTCGGGCCTCGGCGTGGTCCTGGCCCAGCAGAACTTCGTCAATCCGCTCGTGGCGATCCCGAGCGCCATCTCGGCCGTCATGCACTCCGTGGTCGGGAGCGTCGCGGCGGCGATCTGGCGGGCGACGGCGCCGGCGGACGGACGCGTCGGACCGGACGACGCGAATGGCAAGGGAGCGTGACGCGATGAGGACAGTCGCCGCGGTCGCCGCGTGTTTCGTCGTACTGGCGTGGGCCGCGCCGCCCGCGGAGGCGCAGTCGCGGGATACCGTCGGCTGGATCTCCATCGCGGCCGGGTCCGGCCTGCTGCTGGGCGCCTTCAACTACGAGGGCGACATCTGCCCCGACGGCTACAGCACGCACCGGTACCAGCACCAGACGACGCAGTGCTACTACGAGAGCCCCGGCCCGCCGTACGACACCGACCTGCGGGACGCGTCGGTGCGCATCACGTTCGAACGCCCCGGACTGATGTGGGCGGGCATCGGCGCGATCGGCCTCGGCGCGGTGCTGCTGACGCTGCCCGAGAACCCGGTGACGCGCGACCTGGACGTGCAGGTGTCGCCGCAGCGGTTCACCGTGCGCCGCCGCATCGGCTGGTAGGCGCGGCGAACGGGGCGCGCGGGTCGCCCCATCCCGGAGCGACGCGTTCCCTTCGTCGTCGGCCCCGAGCGGGAGCGCACGGGCGGGGCGCGGGTCGCCCCATCCCGGTGCCCGGCCGCAGCCATCGGCAACGGGAAGCGGGGCTGGCGGTGGGACGCGACTTCCGTCCGGGCGCGGAAGGGTCAGGCCATATACTGCGAGTGGTGCCGGGTGCGCGCCGCGCGGGACCGTTCCCGAAGCAGCGCCCCATCCGCCGCCGCGGAAGGAGCTGACCGATGACGAGGCTCGCCGTCGCCCTCGCGTTGCTCGCATTCGTCACGCCCGCCTCCGCCCAGGCGCCGTCGGCGACCGCGACGCCCGCCGCGGATGCCGGTGCCCCGTCGTTCTCCCCCGTCACCTGGGAACGGCTGCTGGCGGCGGCCGACGAGCCGCACAACTGGCTCATGTACTCTGGCACGTTCGACAGCAAGCGCTACAGCGGGCTCGACCAGGTGCATGCGGGTAACGTCGGGGACCTGGAGCTCAAGTGGGCCTACCAGCTCTCGGCCCTCGACCGCGCCGAGACCACCCCGCTCGTCGTCGACGGCGTGATGTTCATCACCGAGGCGCCGAGCAACGTGGTGGCCGTCGACGCCGCCACGGGCCGCGAGTACTGGCGCTACGAGCACGAGCTGCCGGACGACCTCCGCATCTGCTGCGGGCGGAACAACCGGGGCGTGGCCATCCTGGGCGACACCCTCTACATGAGCACCCTCGACGCGCACCTCGCCGCCGTCGACGCCCGCACGGGCAACCTGCGCTGGGAGTCCGAGGTGGCCGACCACCGCGGCGGCTACAGCAAGACGGCGGCGCCGCTGGTCGTCAAGGACCGCGTGGTGACCGGCATAGCGGGGGGCGAATTCGGCATCCGCGGCTTCCTCGACGCCTACGACGCCGAGAGCGGCGAGCGCGCCTGGCGGACCTACACCATCCCGGGGCCGGACCATCCCGACAACCGGACCTGGGCCGGGGACTCGTGGCGCACCGGCGGCTCGCCGACCTGGATCACGGGCTCCTACGACCCGGACCTCGACCTCGTCTACTGGGGCACCGGCAACCCCGGACCCGACTACAACGGCGAGGTTCGCCTGGGCGACAACCTGTACGCCGACTCCGTGCTGGCCCTCGACGGCGACAGCGGCGACATGGCCTGGTACTTCCAGTTCACGCCGCACGACGTGCACGACTGGGACGCCATCCAGATCCCGATCCTGGCCGACCTCGACGTCGACGGCGAGCGCCGCCGCCTGATGCTCTGGGCGAACCGCAACGGCTTCTACTACACGCTGGATCGCGAGACCGGCGAGTTCCTCACCGGCCGGCCCTTCGCCCGCCTGACGTGGGCCTCGGACCTCGACGAGAACGGCCGCCCGATCCGCGTGCCCGGCCTCTTCCCCAGCGAGGAAGGCGTCGTCGTCTCGCCCTCGGCCGCCGGCGCGACCAACTGGATGTCGCCGGCGTTCAGCCCGCGGACGGAACTGTTCTACGTGATGGCCTACGACGGCGAGGCGCGCTTCTTCATCCGCGACGAGGAGTACGTCGAGGGCGATCGCTTCATCGGCGGCGGCCAGATCCAGTTCCAGCCCATCGAGGAGTACACGAGCGCCGTGCGCGCCCTCGACCCGCTGACCGGCGACCTGCGGTGGGAGTATCGCGTGCAGCCGCACACCTGGGCCGGCCTGCTCGCCACGGCCGGCGACCTCGTCTTCGGGGGGAGCGTCGACGGCTATTTCTACGCCCTCGACGCCGCGAGCGGCCGCGAGCTGTGGCACGTCGCGGTCGGGGCGCAGGTGCGTGCGTCGCCCATCACGTATGCGGTCGACGGCCAGCAGTACGTGACGATCGCGGCCGGGAACGTCATCTTCACCTTCGGCCTCGACGCCGACTGAAGCAGCCCGCGGGCGGGCTTGCCGTGAAGCTGGCAAGGGGCGGGGTGGTCGGGAGCCCGAGGGCCACGACGGCGATGCGGAACAGTCCGGCAGGCAGGGGCGCCGACCTGGCGTCGCCGGCCGGCACGGCGCCAAACGAACGAGCGGAAGGACCATGAACATGAAGGGCGCTCTCGCAGCCACCGTCGCCTGCGTCGTCGTACTTCTCCTCCTGGTGGTTGGCCTCGCGGTCACGTCTCCCGCGACCGCCGCGGGCGCGGAGGCCCAGCAGGAAGTCGCCGAGCAGAGCGTGACGCCCGAGCAGTTCGACCGCTGGATGTCGGAGCTCTCCAACTGGGGCCGCTGGGGCCCCGACGACGAGCTCGGCACGCTCAACCTCATCACCGATGCCAAGCGCATCGAGGCTGCCGCGCTCGTCCGCGCGGGTCGGACCGTCTCCCTCTCCCGCGACCCGGTCGTCGGCCAGGCGGCAACGTTTCAGCGCGGCTTCGAGAACGTCTTCGCCTACGGCGCACCGGTGCTCGGCGAGCGCGCGGCGTGGATCGAGGAGCAGCACCGCATCGGGTACCACGGGAGCCCGCTCACCCACCTCGACGCGCTCTGCCACGTGGCCTGGGACGGGATGACCTACAACGGCCGCCGCTTCGACGAGACGGCCACCGTCGAGGAAGGATGCACGAAGAACGGCGTCTATCCGATACGGGACGGCGTCGTCACCCGCGGCATCCTGATGGACATGCCAGGGGCAGTGAGGGTCGACGCCGCGGCCATCGAGGCGTGGGAGCGCGAGACCGGCATCACGATCACGGCCGGCGACGCCCTCTTCCTCTGGACGGCGGGCAGCGGCGGATTCGACAACTCCATCATGCCGTTCCTCCGCGAGCGCGACATCGCGCTGCTGCTCGCCGACAGCGGCGTCGTCGACGGCGGTCCCATCGAGGGCCGCACGACGCTCCCGATGCACATGTTCACCCTGGTCGCCCTCGGCATGCCGCTCATCGACGGCGCCGACCTCGAGACCCTCGCCGCCACCGCGGCCGAGCTCGACCGCTACGAGTTCCTCTTCGTCATCGCCCCGCTGCGCGTGCCCAACGGCGCCGGGTCGGCCATCAACCCGCTCGCCGTGTTCTGACCGGAGTTTCCACGGAGAGTCACTACAGGATGACGAAGTGCCTGTCATCCAACCATTCGACCCAGGAGACGACCGTAGGTACGAAGAGGCCTGCCAACCTGCCGTGACGGAGGCGGGCGTGGAAGTCGGCGCGGGCCGAACGCGCCGGCGGCTCCCGGTGAAGCTCACGGTTATCGTTCCCGCCTACAACGAGGAGGCGTGCCTCGCGGGCACGCTGCATGCGATCAACGAGGCCGTGGCGCAGTTGCGGGCGCGGCCCGACGTCGAAGCTGATGTCGTCGTGGTCGACAACGCCAGTGTGGACGCGACCGGAACGATCGCCCGGCGCCACGGCGCGACCGTTGTCCAGGAGCCGGTGCAGGGGATTGCGCGGGCAAGGAACGCGGGGGCCCGGAGCGCGACCGGAGGCGTGCTGGTCTTCATCGATGCCGATGTCATCGTGCCCCGCTCGCTCCTCGATGCGATTGGCGAGACGATGCGCGATTCGACGTGTGTCGGTGGCGGCGTGGACGTGGACTACCGGCCCCGGCGCACCTCTGTGCGGCTCTACCTCCGTGCCTGGCGGCTTCTCGCGCGAGTCACCGGGATGGTGCAGGGGGCTGCCCAGTTCTGTCGCAAGGATGCGTTCGCGGAGGCCGGGGGCTACGACGAAAGCGTCTGGATCGGCGAGGACGTCGACTTCTACTGGAGTCTCCGGAAGCTGGCGGGGCGCACCGGCCGACACGTTCGCCTCCTGCGAGAGCTTCGCGTGCGGCCGTCCTGCCGGCGCTTCGACCAGTGGCCCGTGTGGAAAACCCTGGTCTGGACCAACCCCGTCGTCATCGGGTTGTTCCGCCGTCGGCGGGCGGTCTGGAAGGGCTGGTACTCGGACCCGGTTCGCTGAGGTTTCAAGGCCGCGGCTCCGTCGTCAAGGCCCTGGGAGCCCAACCTGTCACCGCTGCGGTGATCGGGCGATGCGCGTGACCCGGCCGGCGGTGCCGTCGACCCGCAGCCGGTCGCCGTCGGCCAGCGTGCGCATGGCGTCGCGCACGTTGACCACCGCCGGCAGGCCGAACTCGCGCGCCACGACGGCGCCGTGCGACAGGTAGCCGCCGGTCTCCGTCACGAGCGCCGAGGCGCGCAGGAACAGCGGCGTCCAGCCGGGGTCGGTGGAGGGCGCCACCAGCACCTCGTGCCGGCCCATCCTCCCGCCGTCGTGGGGCGTCCGCAGCACGCAGGCGGCGCCCTCGGCCTCGCCGGGCGCCGCCGCCACCCCGGTCCACGCGTCGCCTTCCGAGACGGGGGTCTCGGCCGGGACCGTCGATGCGCCCGACTCCGCCGCCGGCAATTCCTGGATCACGCCGGGCAGCTCCAGCTCCTGCTGGGCGGCGAGGCGCGCCCGGCGGTCGGCGACCAGGGCGCCCGCGCCCGTCCCGTCCCAGGTTCCCGTCAGCCACGCTTCCACCTCCACGATACTGAGGTGGAACACGTCGGCCGCGGCGGCGATGCGGCCGGCGGCCTGCAGGCGACGCCCTACGTCGAGGCACATCTGGCGGATGAGGGCGATGGCCGCGGCCGACCCCGACTTGGCGTTCTCCCGCAGCGCGGCGCCGCGCCGAGCGCGCGCCAGTACCCACCGCGCCAGGGGCCGGAGGACGGCGGGGAACGCGGCCAGCTCCGCTTCCGCCCGCCGCCGCACGTCCGCCGCCCGCGATCGCGCATCGCCGGCCGGCGGATGGTCGAGGTGGAAGCGCACCTGCTCCAGCACGTAGTGCGGATTCTCGGCCCAGCGCGTGCTGGCGAGCTCCATCTCGAACACCGCCCGGTGGCCGAAGCGATCGAGGTAATCCTCCACCGCAATCCGGAACGGGGCATCCGCAGGCAGCTTGCGCCAGGCCAGCGGGTCGGGGTCCCGCAGCGCGGCCAGGGCTGCGGCGTCTCCCGCGGCCCTGTCGGCGAGCTCCTGCAGGCGGAACCCGTGCTCGGCGCTGGCCACGTCGCCCGATGCCGCCAGCAGACGCGAGACCAGGGACCGCGCGCTGCCGCGGACGGCCAGCTCGAGCACCCACTCCAGCGCCCGCGCCCACACGCCGCTGTAGGTGGCGGCAAGCTGAAGGACCGGCTCGTACTCGGCCCCCAGCGACTGCAGGTCCCGGAATCGCGCCAGCAATCGCTCGTCGCTCAGGTCCGAGAGATCGACCGCGCGACTCTGCCGGGCCTGCGCGACCAGCGCGTCGATCCGCCCGGGGGCGTCCCGCTGGAACCGCCGCAGTCGCCCCACCAGCCGCATCCGTCGCCGCGCGCGGGCGAGGCCGGCGCGGCCGCGCATCGGGTTCCGGTCCGGCACCGGGATCTCCGGCTGGAACCCGCCCATGGTGAGATTGGTGTCCGCCGGCAGGATGCCGATCGAGTCGTAGAGGCTCCACTGCAGGCTGTCGAGGTCGAAGTAGGGCCGGCCGCCGAACCGGCGCATCACCTCCATGCCGGGCGGCAGCGGGTACTCCACGAGCCGGGCCGAGGCGTACACGATCGCCTGCGCCGTCGCATCCACCAGAGACCAGGTAGCCATCGTCAACGGCCGCGGGAACGAGTCGCGGATGTTGCCGTCCGACCAGGTCGGGGCGCGGGTGGGAACACCGGGGAAGGTCCACCGCGGCAGCCGGGTGACCGGACGCGACTGGAGCATCCAGAACGTCCGGCCGTCGTGGGCCCATTCCACGTCCTGCGGAGCGTCCCCGTCGCCGAGCGCCCAGTGGACCCGCAGCACGAGCGCGGCCAGGGCCTCGATCTCTCCGTCGTCGAGGACCGGGGCGCCGCCCGTGTCGTCCAGTCGCGCGATCCCGGTCGCCAGGCCGGCCCGTCGCACTGCGTACCGCTGGGGCGCCACCGTTCCCTGGACGACGGCGTCGCCGAGCCCCGCGGCCAGCTCGATGGTGACGACCTGCCGCTCCCCGGTCACGGGGTCGCACGAGAAGGCGACGCCGGCTGCCGCGGGGCCGCGATGCGGGTCGCCCACCATCTCGCAGAGCACGACCGCGCACGGCGTAGCGTCGTCCGCCACCCCCATCCGCCGGCGATAGACGACGGCATGGGGCGTCCAAAGCGACGCGAAGCAGCGGGAGGCGGCCGCGCACACGGCGTCGAGCCCGCTGACGCCGAGGTGACTCTCGTGGACCCCGGCGAACGCCGCGTCGGCTCCGTCTTCCGCGACGGCGGAGGAGCGGACGGCGAGCGGACGGCCCTCCAGTCCGGCGCGGTCCAGGAACCGGCCCACCGCCTCGCGGGTGGCAGGGGGAAGGCCCGTGCGGATGACGAGGTCGCGAAGCGCCGCGAGCTGCGCCTGGACGTCGGCGCGCTCGACGTCGGCCGGGGTCACGGCCGCGAGGGGCGCAGCCAGCGCGGCGACCTCGGCCGTCCGGAAGAGCTCGGCGTAGACGGAGGCGGCCACGACGCCGCCGCGCGGCACCGCGAAGCCGTAGCGCGCGAGACGGGCGAGGTTCCAGCCCTTGCCCCCGACCACGGCGGAGCCCGCGGCGAACGCTTCGTCCCAGGTCAGCAACGGGTCGTGCGGGTCTGCTTCGCGGGCTGGCGGTGCGGTCGTCGGCATCGGGAGAGGGAGTCGCGTGGTGGTATGCGCTGACCGCCGCGACGCGGCGCCCCCGCTACCGCCATCGTACCATCGTGTAGTCTCCGCCAGGACGCTCGGCGACCGGATAACGCCTGGGCGGCGAAGCGGGACCAGGTGGGCGCGGAGGCGCGCCCTCGGTCGGTCGGCCGGGGGTGGCCCAGCCGGGTCCGAGTCTTGCGCGTCGGAGCGCGGATCTCCGCATCACGCCCGGCGCCGCGTCGCGGGCGCCGACCCGCGAAGGTGAGGATGGACATGAAGACCGACAGGAACCGGTGGTTCTCGATGCCCTTGCTGGCGGCCGCGTTGCTGATCGTCGGGACGCCCGCGGAAGCCCAGACCCTCGACGCGGCGGCTCGGGAGGCCGTGCGCGCGGAGCTGGATGCCTTCTTCGATCAGTACTACGCGTGGTACTCGGTCGGCGCGGCCGATGATGTCTCCCGGCATGCCTACAACGTCCCCTTCTTCCGCGGCGGCAGCGCGCTCGGGACGCAGGAGGAGGTACGCCAGTCGGTCGCGGACGCGTACGCGCGGCTCGACGCGCAGGGCTACGCCGGCTCGGACATGCCCGACCGCAACATCTGCGTCCTCAGCGACAGCGCGGCGATCGTCAGCGGCCGGGGCATTCGCCGCCACCGGGAGGGCGGCCTGCTGGGCGAGTACGGCTGGACCTACACGGTCGTGATGACCGCCGACGGCTGGCGCATCCTCACCATCGCCGGGCACGACCCCGCGGTGGCCGTGCGCTGCCCGTAGCGCGCGCCGACGGGCGCGTTGGGTGTCCGGGCCGATGTGAACGCCGGCACCGCTCGTTCATGGCGCGGACTCCTGGCTCGCCGTGCGTCGCCTGACGGCTCCGACCGGCCCGCCGGGGCCTCCGGGCAACCTCACCATTTCTGCGGAGCGGGCTCCCGGCCCCGGCGCGACGGTCGCCGCAGCGCGGCGTCACGACCGTCGGGCGCGCAGCCCGCTCAGGAACGCGGCATGGCTCGGATCCGCCAACCCTTCGTGAAGGGTTCGCAGGACGGCGGCGGGCTCGTCGCTCAGGATGCCGCCGACGTTCAGCCACAGGCCTGGGAACACCATGCTGCGGACCACGCCGGCGGCATCCGCCGCGCGAACCCGATACGCGCCCTGCACCAGCTCGAACCAGTCGAGCCGGCGATCCGGCACGCAACAGACGAGGTACTCCCGAACGCCATTCCTCTCATACAAGCGGAGCTTTTCGTTCAGGTCGCGTGACGCACTGCTCACGGCGACCTCCGCGACCAGTTCCGGCGCTCCCTCGAGGTAGTCGTCCGCGCTCACCCGCGCCTGACCTCCGGCGCCCGGATCGATCAGCATCGCGGCGTCCGGCTGCAGATCGTTGTCGCCCTCGAGCCGCAGCGTTGCGTTGTCGACCACGTGAACGCGTGGTGCTCCTACCGCGTAGGTGACGAGCCAGGCGACCATGGCCGCATGGGGCTTCCCGTGGGCGGCGTATCGGACCGCGGACGGCATGCGGACCACCCCATCGATGAGCTCCACCTTCTTGAGATCCGGCCGCTCCGCGGACCGGCTCTCGAACTCGACACGAGAGAGCCGCAGCCCTTCCTGCAAGCCACGGGCCGCCGGGTCGACGCCGGACGCTGTCGTCGCAGCGGGAGAGGTAGGGGTGCTCGGGGTCGCCATGGCCGATCTGCGCCGCCTGTCGCAGACCTCAACATACCACGCGCCGCGGGGGGCATCCGCGTCCCTTTCGGTATGGCCCGGCCAGTCGCCCGGCGCCTCACACTGCCAGCAACTCGCCGTCCCACAGTGCGCGCAGGAACTCCATCACCGGCAGGATGCGGATTCCGTCGACGACGCGCGCGGCGGACTCGCGGCAGACGACGATCCGGTGCGCCAGCGGGGTCTCCGCCGCCAGGCGCCGGAGTCCGCCGAGGTCGCGGCGCGTCACGGCCCCGGTCGCCTTCACCTCGATGGCCGCCGAGTCCCCGACGACGAAGTCCACCTCGGAGCCGTCGGCGGTGCGCCAGAAGGTAAGCGGCCGGTCGTCGCGCGCGTACGCCAGCCAGGCGCGGAGCTCGCAGAAGACGAGTTGCTCGAGGGCCAGTCCGAACGCGGGGCTCCCCGCCTCGATGTGGGTGCTGCCGGCGAGCACGTTGGCGACGCCGACGTCGAAGAAGTACAGCTTGGCGTGCGACACGGGCTTCCGGCGGAACTGCCGGGGCGCGAACGGCGGAAGCAGGACGGCGAGCAGCGTCTCTTCCAGCACCTGGAAGTACTCGCGCACGGTCCGCGCGGGCACCGCGGCGTCGGAAGCCAGCCGCTCGAACACGATGGGCTGTCCGCGGCTGACGGCCGCAGCCGTGAGGAACCGGGAGAACGGCTCGATCCCGCGCACCAGCCCCTCCGCCTGGACCTCGAGCTGCAGGTAGTTGCCGCAGTAGGCGCGCAGATCCTCGACCGGCTCGGATGAGAGATAGATGGACGGGATGCCCCCGACGTTGATCGCCCGCATCAGGTCCCAGTCCGGAATCTCCGCGGAGACGAACGGAAAGAGCGCCCGCGTGCGCGCGCGACCGCCGAGCAGGTTCACGCCGCCGCGCCTCAGCTTCACGGGGCTGCTCGCGGCAAGCACGAACCGCAGACCCCGGCTCTCCATGAGGTCGTGCACCTCGTCGAGCAGGCTCGGCAGCTTCTGGATCTCGTCGATGATCACGGGACCGGACGGCGGAACGCCGAGGGCCAGCTCGGCGCGCAGGCGGCCGGGTTCACGCGCGAACCGCAGGAACACCTCTCCGTGCAGCAGGTTGAACCAGGGCGCGTCGGGATAGCGCTGGCGGAGCCAAGTCGTCTTGCCCGTCTGCCGCGGCCCGAAGAGGAACACGGAGCGGCTGCGCAGATCCCGGGCGATGTCCAGGCGACGCGGCAGCCGGGGTACCTGGTCGACCACCGGGGCATCATATCGCAGAGCTTCTGCGGGAAAACGGATGTTTCTCGCAACTATCTAGCGGGATTCCAGGCTGAGCGAGCGCCCAGCCCGCCCTACGGCACTGGGGCGCCCCCGACCGCCCGCGTCACCAAAGCCCGCAGCCCGTCCGGCAGGTCAATCTCCAGGGCCGCGGCCCGGCCGCGGTCGGACATCTTGCGCCAGGTCTTCCGCAGGATGTCGGTCAGCTTCTCGTCGTCGTGCTGGGCGGCGAAGTCGGCCAGGTAGTGCTGGAGGAAGACGAGGCAGATCACGTCCTCGAGGAGCTGAACGTCCGGGTCGGCCTTCAGCCGCTCCTTGCGGAGGAGCGTCCCGACGCGCGCGACGGTCGCCTCGTCGTAGCCGACCTCCCGGAGGATCTTCGCCGCCGTCTCGGCGTGGAAGCGGCCGAGGTCGGTCCGCCAGCGGCGGTAGCCGTCACGGCCGGCCGGGTAGCGGTCGCGGGGGACGGTCCAGCGCCGGATGTGCTGACAACGGGCGGCGAGCCGCACGGCCTCCGGTGCATCGGGGGCGAACCCGTCGAGCGCCGCCGTCATCCGCTGCGCGTAGACCAGCTCGCGCGGCTGCGGCTCCCCGTCGACGGGCTCGCGGCGCGGATCCTCGGCGTTGGCCGCGTCGAAGCGGGCGATCGCGTCCGTGAAGCGCTCCCTCGAACCGGATGCTCCATCCATACCGTGGCGTTCCCGTCGGTCGCGTTCCTGCGAGGCTCACTGCGCCGCGCCCGCGGGTCGTCGGAGGCTCGGCACCGCGGCGGGGCGGCCGCCCCCGGGCTCAGGCGTCGTCCTCCGCGCCGTAGTAGCCGGCCTTCTCCAGGTGCAGGATGATCTGCTGCGCCGCCTCGTCCGGGGTCAGGTCCGTCGTGTCGAGCGTCATCTCCGCATCGGTCGGCGCCTCGTAGGGGTCGGATATGCCGGTGAACTCCTTGATGATGCCGGCCCGGGCCTTCGCGTAGAGGCCCTTCCGGTCGCGCTGCTCGCACACCTCGAGAGGCGTGTCGACGAAGACCAGCATGAAACCGCCGACCGGCGCCACCATCCCCCGCACGTCCTTGCGCACCGCATCGTAGGGGGCGATCGGGGCGCAAACGGCGATGCCGCCGTTCTTCGTGATCTCCGACGCCACGTAGCCGATGCGGCGGATGTTGATGTCGCGGTGCTCCTTCGAGAAGCCGAGCTCGCTCGAAAGGTGCTTGCGGACGAGGTCGCCGTCGAGAATCGTGACGGGCCGCCCGCCCAGCTCGAGCAGCTTTACCAGCAGCGCGTTCGCGATGGTCGACTTGCCCGAGCCCGAGAGCCCCGTGAAGAAGACGGTGAAGCCCTGCCGGTGGCGCGGCGGGTGGCTGCGCCGGAGCTCGGAGGCCACGTCGGCGAACGTGAACCACTCGGGGACGTCGCGTCCGTCGGCGAGGCGCTGCCGGAGCTCGGTGCCCGAGATGTTCAGCGTGCGCTTCCCCTCCGGCACCTCGTCGACCGGGACGTAGGAGTCGAGGTCCTCGACGTAGACCATCATCTTGAACGGCACCATCGCGACCCCGAGCTCCGCCTCGTGCTGCCGGAGCAGCTCCTGCGCGTCGTAGGGCCCGTAGAACGGCGTGCCGCTCGAGTCGCTGCCCGGTCCCGCGTGGTCGCGGCCGACGATGAGGTGCGTGCAGCCGTGGTTCTTGCGGATGATGGCATGCCAGACGGCCTCCCGCGGCCCCCCCATCCGCATCGCGAGGGGCAGCAGCGACAGCATCGCCGTCTTGCGCGGGTAGCGGTGCAGCAACGCCTGGTAGCAGCGCACCCGCGTGTAGTGATCGACGTCGCCCGGCTTGGTCATCCCCACGACGGGGTGGATCAGCAGGTTCGCCTCCGCCTCCTTGGCCGCACGCAGCGTCAGTTCCTGGTGGGCGCGATGCATCGGGTTCCGGGTCTGGAAGGCGACCACCTTCGTCCATCCCAGCTTGCCGAACTCCGCCCGGAGCTCGGCCGGACGGTGCCGCAGCAGCCGGTAGTCGTAGTGCGTGACGGGCGCGACGGCCGTCACCCGTCCGCCCACGTAGTAGGGGCGCACCGTGTTCAGCAGGTGCGCCACGCCCGGGTGCTCGGGGTTCGCGGTGCCGAACACCGCCTCGGCTTCCGCTTCCCGGTCCGGCCGCCAGACGTCCTCGACCGACAGGGCGGCGACCATGACGCCCTCCTCGTCGCGCAGGGCGAGACTCGATCCGGGGGCGAGCTTTCCGGCGAGGTCCTCCGTGACGTCGAGCGTGATCGGGATCGGCCACAGCGTGCCGCCCTCGTCCGCGAGCCGCATCTCGGCGCAGACCCGCTCGTGATCGGCGCGCGCCATGAAGCCGGTGAGCGGAGAGAACCCGCCGCTCAGCAGCAGTTCTAGGTCGCAGATCTGGCGCGGCGTCAGGTCGTGCGACGGCCAGTCGCGCGAGGCGGACTTCAGGGACTGGGCGCGTTCGTCATCGACGAACAGATCGACGAGCGTCCCGCCGTGCGGGGCGATGAGATGGTCTGACACGAGTACGTGGTCTCCCTGTTGCCGGTGGTGGGGTGTCGTAGTGGACGCGAACCCGACAGAATAGCACGCGCCGGGGCGCGGTCGCCGCGCCGGACGCCACTTGACCCGGCCCGGGAATCGGTCAAGACTGGCGGCCAGGATGGGGCTTCTGGACGCCATCGGCCGCCTGTTCCACCGTCGCGCCGGCGGGCCGCCGATCGTCGTCGTCTCCGGGCTTCCGCGCTCCGGTACGTCGATGCTTATGCGGATGCTCTCGGCGGGCGGCCTCGAGCTCGTGGTCGACGGCATCCGGACCGCCGACGACGACAACCCGAACGGCTACTTCGAGCTCGAGCGGGTGAAGGAGCTCGACAAACCCGGCGACGCCTCGTGGCTGGCCGACGCGCGCGGCAAGGCGGTGAAGGTGATCTCGGCGCTGCTGCCCCACCTGCCCCCGGACTTCGACTACAAGGTCGTCTTCGTTCGCCGCAGCCTGCCGGAGGTGCTGGCGTCGCAGCGCAAGATGCTGGAGCGTCGCGGCGAAGCCACCGACGCGGTGAGCGACGACGACATGAAGGCGCACTTCACCGCGCACCTGCGGCGCATCGAGGCGCAGCTCGCGGCCCGCCCCCACTGCGACGTGTTGTACGTCGAGCACCGCCGCGCCCTCGCCGAGCCGTCGGTGGTTGCGGAGGAGGTCGGCGCCTTCGTCGGCGGGGACCTGAACGTCGCGGCAATGGCGGGCGCCGTGGAAACCCGGCTGTACCGAAACCGAGCTTGAGTCGATGGCAGGAACGGTCGGCCCTCGCAGCAAGCATCAGCCGGACACGGCCAGCACCCGTCGAGGCCCCGGCGACTGCCGCAACGGGGCCGCGCGCGGGTTGCGGATCCCGCCCCGGAGTGAACGAGCGCCATCGGCGGGTCGACCGCAATCGTCAGACGGCGGCGCGCGCCGGAGGCCCGGGCTGCGGGCCGGCCCGGTGCGAGCCTGGATCGCGGCGGCCGTCCTGCTGCTGGCCGTGCCGGCGCCCGCGCTGGCCTACGTCGGTCCGGGGGCCGGCTTCGCCTTCGTCTCGTCGCTCCTCATCATCCTCGTCACGACGCTGCTGGCGATCCTCACGCTCCTGACCTGGCCCATCCGCTGGGTCGTGCAACGCATCCGCGGCAGCCGCGCCCTCGGGGCGGCGCGCGCGCGGCGGGTCGTCGTCCTCGGCCTCGACGGCCAGGACCCGGAGCTCACGGAGCAGTTCCTGGCCGAGGGTCTGCTCCCGAACTTCGCGCGGCTGCGGGAGCGTGGCACGTTCAGCCCCTTGCAGACGACGCTTCTCGCCGAGTCCCCGGTCGCCTGGACGTCGTTCCAGACGGGCTGCAACCCCGGCAAGCACCGCATCTTCGACTTCCTGGTGCCGAACCGCGCGTCGCACCTCCCCGAGCTCGGCTCGGCGCGCGTCGACCCGCCGGCGCGCTCCCTGCGGCTCGGACCGTTCCGCATCCCGATCGGCAAGCCGCGCATCAGCGCCGGGCGCCGCAGCGTGCCGTTCTGGAAGATCCTCGGCGACCACGGGATCTTCAGCACCATCCTGCGCGTGCCGATCACGTTCCCGGCCGAGCGCTTCGGCGGCGTGCTGCTGTCGGCGATGAGCGTGCCCGATCTCCGAGGCACGCAGGGCACCTACACCTACTTCACGAGCGACCCGGCCGACATCGAGCGGCTCTCGAGCACCATGCAGAGCGGCGAGCTGGTGCGGCTGGCGGTCGACGGGGGGACGGCCCGCGCCTCCATCACCGGTCCCGACAGTCCCGTACGCGACGGCGGCGGCGCTCTCGAGCTCCCCCTGCAGGTGCGGCCGGCGGACGAGGGCTCGGGAGCGACCCTGACGGTCAACGGGACGACCTGCGACCTCGCGCGGCGCACCTACACCCCCTGGATCCCGCTCGGCTTCCGGGCCGCACCCGGCGTCACGGTCCACGGCATCGTGCGCTTCTATCTCCTGGAGAGCGCGCCGCACGTCAAGCTGTACATGACGCCGATCAACATCGATCCCGACCGGCCGGCGCTCCCGATCTCGCATCCGTTCACCTACGCCGTCTACCTCTCCAAGACGCAGGGCCGCTACTCGACGCTCGGCCTGGCCGAGGACACGTCGGCGCTCAACGAGGGCGTCGTCGACGAGGACGCGTTCCTCGACCTCACGTGGCAGATCCACGAGGAGCGCGAGCGGATGTTCTTCGACGCGCTGGAGAAGACGGCGCGCGGGGCGGTGGTCTGCGTCTTCGACGTCACCGACCGCCTGCAGCACATGTTCTTCCGGCACCTCGACGAGCGGCATCCGGCCAACCGCGGACGCGACACGAGCCGGCACCGCGACGCCATCCGCGACCTCTACACGCGGATGGACGACCTCGTCGGCCGGACGATGGCGCGGCTCGGGGACGACGACGTCCTCATCGTGATGTCGGACCACGGGTTCAAGCCGTACCGGCGCAGCGTCAACCTCAACAGTTGGCTCTACACGCACGGCTTCCTGGCCCTCCGCAACGGCGGCCCGACCGGGGCCGACATGTTCGCCGACGTCGACTGGTCGAAGACGAAGGCCTACGCGGTCGGATTCGGCGGCATCTACCTGAACCTGGCCGGCCGCGAGGCCCGCGGCATCGTCGCGCCGGGCGCCGAGGCGGAGGAGGTCAAGCGTGCGATCCGCGACGGACTGCGCGAGCTCTACGACGAGGAGGAAGGCACCCACCCCGTCCGCGAGGTCTATGACGCCACCGAGGTCTACTCCGGGCCCTACGTCGCCGACGCGCCCGACCTCATCGTCGGCTGCCGGCCCGGGCACCGCGTAGGCTGGCTGTCGGTGACCGGCGGCGTGAGCACGGAAGAGCTCGAGGACAACGTCCGGCCCTGGAGCGGCGACCACAACTTCAACCCGCCCGACGTCCCCGGCATGCTCTTCTGCAACCGCCGCATCGCTGCCGCGTCGCCCGGCATCTGCGACATCGGCCCGACCGTGCTGGACCTGTTCGGCGTACCGGTTCCTCCCCACTGCGACGGTGCCCCGCTGCTGCCGGCGGGCCCCGCGAGGGAGGCCCCGGCCCCCGCCGCCGTCCCTGCCGCCGCGGCCAGGCGCGCGGAGAGCAGCTCGTGATGCCGCGCACCCGGCCGGTCCGCAGGCACCACGGCAACTCCCGTCCCGCGGGCGGGGCGGAGAGCGGCGCGTGATGCCGCTCGCGCCGCCGGCCCGGGAACACCGCGACGATTCCCGCCCCGCGGACGTTTCCGGAGGGCGAATCCTGAAGCCTCTGACGGAGCGGCGTGCCCGCCCGGGTCCGGGCGGGCGGCGGGCCCCGCGGCCGCGCCTCGGCGCCGTCCTGCTCGGGGCACTCGCGACCGCCGCCGCTGTCGCGGCCGGCTGCGGATCGCCCGGCGCGGCCGACGGTCGCCGCGTCGTCGTCCTCGGCATCGACGGCATGGACCCCGGCTACCTCCAGCGATTCATCGACGAGGGGCGCCTGCCCAACTTCGCGCGCCTCGCCGCCGAGGGGAGCTTCGCGCGGCTCCGGACCAGCATGCCGCCCCTCAGCCCGGTCGCCTGGTCCAACTTCATCACCGGGATGGACCCCGGCGGGCACGGGGTGTTCGACTTCCTGCACCGCGAGGCGGCGACGATCGAGATGTACCCGCCGACCTACCGCGTGCTACCGGCGGGGCGCAGCCTGCGCTTCGGTACGTGGGAGCTGCCGCTGACCGGCGGCGGCGTCGAGCTGGTGCGGCGGGGGCGCGCCCTCTGGGAGATCCTCGAGGACGCCGGCGTGCCGACCACCGTCTACCGCATGCCGATGAACTTCCCGCCGGTGGAGGCGGGCCGGGCGCTGTCCGGCATGGGGACGCCGGACGTGCTCGGCACCTCCGGCACCTACGCGCTCTACGCCGACTATCCGCCGGCGAACGCGGACGACCTGTCGGGCGGCGCCTTTCAGCTCGTCGAGGTGGTCGACCACCGCGTCCAGGCGCGGCTCGTCGGCCCCCCGAACACGTTCCGCCGGCTGCCGTCGCAATCGGGAACCGCGCGCCTCACCGGAGCCGAGCCCAGCTTCGAGAACCCGGAGCTGGAGATCGACTTCGAGGTGCTGCTCGATCCGGACGCCCCGGCGGCCAGGATCGTCATCCAGGACGCCGAGATCGTCCTCAACGAGGGCGAGTGGAGCGACTGGGTGGGCGTCGAGTTCGAGGCGGTGCCCTTCGTGGCGGGCGTCGGCGCCGCGGCGCGCTTCTACCTCCAGGAGGTCCGCCCCGACTTCCGGCTCTACGTCACGCCGCTCCAGATCGACCCGGCGAACCCCGCCCTGCCGCTCTCGACCCCTACGGACTGGGCCAGCGAGCTGAGCGCGGCGCTCGACCGCTTCTACACGCAGGAGCTCCCCGAGGACACCGACGCCTACCTGGACGGCGTGTTCACGGCCCGCGAGTTCTGGGAGCAGGCGCGCTTCGTGTACGGCGAGCAGCGCCGCGCGCTCGACCATGCGCTGGCCGGCTTCGACGAGGGCTTCCTCTTCTTCTACTTCTCGAGCGTCGACCAGGGGAGCCACATGCTCCACCACTTCGCCGACCGCGACCATCCGGCGTTCGTCGAGGACGACCTCCTCGCCGCGGGGCTCGCCACGCTCTACGAGGACATGGACGAGGCGCTCGGGCGGGTCGTCGAGTGGATCGGCGACGCCGAGCGGACGACCCTCATCGTGAGGTCGGACCACGGGTTCACGCCGTGGTACTGGACGGTGCAGCTC
>JAPOWL010000130.1 GCA_026707615.1 Acidobacteriota bacterium
GCCAGATCCTCGACCGGGTATCCCCTGCCGGCAGCCGCGTCCACCGGATCGAGCTCGATCCGGAACAGGAACGACGGACTGACCAGGAGCCGGGCCAGCGCCTGCTCGATGCCCCGCTCGAAGCCCCCTTCGCGGCGGCCCGCTTCGTAGAAGGGCTGCAGCACGCCCAGGTCGTTCGCGTCGACCGGACGGCGGAACGCCCGCCGGGCCAGAGCGGACAGGATCTCCTCGGCACACGCGCGCTCGTCCTCGGCGTCCGCCTCGGGCCGGCAGGTCAAGATGCGATCCCTGCTCGGCGTCCCGGCCGGCGCGGCAGGGAGGTACGGTCCAGTGACGACCACCTCGCTGACGTACGGCAGGTCGTGCGTCCGGTTTTGCTCCAGCAGCGCGCGCAGGAACGGGCGCCGCACGCGCTCGACCAGCGCGGAAGGCCGTCTGAGGAACGAGACGGCCAGCCGACGCGGCCCAGCCCGCACCGGAACCCGGACGCGCAGATTGGCGTCGCCCGGCTCCTGTGGACTCGCATCCCAGTCGGAATCCTCGGCCGAGGCGTCCGCGCCGGCGGTCAGCAGCCCGGCCCGCGCGCCGTCGACGGCAATCTCCACCTGGTGCGGCTCGGTCAACCCCACGATGTCGCCACTGTTGCCGGAGGCGCCGTTGCGGGCCAGGCGGACCCGGATCTCGTACTCCCCGTCGACCGGGAAGAAATGGTCCACCAGCGTGCCCCCGCGCGTGCCGAACGGAAGTCCGTCCAGGCGATCGCGCTGGGTCAGCTCGGTCGACACCCGGTACACGTCGGCGGTCACGGCAACACCGGAATCGCTGGCAACGGCGAGCCGGCTGATCCGGTTCGCGGCGGCGAGGTAGCTCTCGAGCAGGAGCGGCGAGAGGCCGAGGACATCGCCGATGTTGTCGAAGCCGTAGCTGGACGTATCGGGTGGCAGCAGCGACGACACGTCGACGTCGAGGGCGAGCAGATCGCGCACCGCGTTGCGGTACTCGGCGCGGTTCAGCCGGTGCAGAACGGCCGGGCGGCCCGGATCCGGGCTGGCGTCCGCGGCGGCGTCGAGCCGGCTCTCGATCCAGGTCGCGACGCGATCGTACGTGTCGGCTGCCGGCCGCGGCCGGCCCGCGGGTGGCATCGAGCCGTTCCGGAGCCGCCGGACGACGTGCTCCCAGCGCTCCGCGTCACCGGCGATCTCGCCGACGTCGAGCGCGTCGAAAGCGAGCCCCGTCTCGCGCCCGACGGTCGAGCGCTGGTTGTGGCACGCCTGGCAGTAGCGACTCAGGACCGCCTGAATCTCCGCGCCGGCGCCGGACTGACCGGCAGCTACCGCAGCGTTCCCCGGCTGCGCGAAGCCGGGCGACACCGACCCCGACCCCACAAGCGTGGCCAGTAGCCCAAACAGGACGAGAAACGGCGGTCTTCGCATCGCCCTCATTCTCCGAGCGCCCCAAAACGCCTCGCTGGCTCCGCGTTTCGGCCCATCCGTCAGCCTCAGCCTCCCGACAGAATGGCTCAAACCCCGGGCTCAAACCCCCGTCAGGTAGCGCAGCTCCCCGGTGCTGTCGCCGAAGCGCTCGGTCCGCACGTCCATCATGCCCAGCAGCGTCAGGTACAGGTTCGTCAGCGGCGTCTCGTCCGCGTAGCGCAAGTGGCGGTTCCCCTTGAGCTGTCCCGCCGCGCCGCCCGCGACCAGGATCGGCAGCTTCTGGATGTTGTGCAGGTTGCTGTTGCTCATCCCGCTCCCGTAGAGAATCGCCACCTGGTCCAGCAGCGTGCCGTCGCCGTCGGGCGTAGCCCGCAGCTTGTCCAGATAGTAGGACAGGAGCGACGTGTGGTAGGTGCCGACCTTGGTCAGCTTCTCCAGGCTCTCCGGCCGGTTCTCGTGATGCGAGAGCGCGTGGTGCGGATCGGGCACCCCGATCTGCGGATAGGTCTGCGCGGTCAGCTCCGGCGTCATCAGGAACGAGACGACGCGGGTGAGGTCGGCCTGGTAGGCGAGCACCTGCAGGTCGAACATCACCTTGACGTACTCGTCGAATGAGGCCGGAATGCTCGCCGACGGCCGATCCACCACCGGCAGCTCGCGGTCGGCATCCGCCTCGGCGCGCTGGATGCGGCGCTCGACGTCGCGCACCGCGGCGAGATAGTCGGTCAGCTTGGCCCGGTCCGCCGCTCCCAACCCGTCCTGCAACCGCGCCACCTTGCGAGTCACCGCGTCGAGGATGCTGCGGTCCTTGCGCATCCGCTCGCGCCGCGCCTCCGGGTCGGTGCTCGTGCCATCCCCGAACAGCCGCTCGAACAGCGCGCGCGGGTTGCTCTCCATCGGCAGCGGGGTCGTCGGCGTGCTCCAGGACAGGGTGCTGATGTAAGCGCAACTGAAGCCGGCGTCGCAGGCGCCACCGAACTCCGGCAGCCCGATGCCCACCTCCAGGGACGCGAGCTGCGTCTGCTGGCCGAGCTTCGCCGCCGCGATCTGGTCGACCGACACGCCCGCCTCGAAGTCCGCCCCCTCGGTCGGCTTCGCGTGCACGCCGGTCAGGAAGGCGC
>JAPOWL010000170.1 GCA_026707615.1 Acidobacteriota bacterium
CCTCCACGGCCCGGGAGAACGCCTGCGTCCACGACAGCCCCCGATGCACCTGGAGCGTCTCCGCGATCTGATCGCCCACGCGCATGGTCGGGTTCAGGGCACTCATCGGGTCCTGGAAGACCATACCTATGCGGCTTCCCCGCACGTCCTGGCCATCCACCACTTTCTCGCGAAGGATGTCGACGTCATCCAGTCGCGCCGTACCGTCCGTGATCCGCCCGGGAGGCATGGGAATCAGACCCATGACCGCCAACGCCGACACCGACTTGCCGCACCCCGACTCCCCCACGATGGCCAGCGTTCGACCTGCGCTCACACCGAAGCTCACGCCGCGAACGGCCTTCACGACGCCCCCGAGGGTCTCGAACTCCACGCGGAGACCCGTAACGTCGAGGATCGGCCGGTCTCCGGCGCCGCGCGACTTGCCGCTCATTCACGCCCCCGGATACGGACATCCAGGGCATCGCGCAACCCGTCGCCCAGCAGGTTGAAGGCGAGCACCGTCACGCTGATCACCAGAGCAGGGAAGACAATCTCGTGCGGGTGCGAGAGCATCGTGCCGATCCCTTCGTTCGCCATGCTGCCCCACGACGCCTCGGGCGGTGCGACCCCCATTCCGATGAAGGACAGAAACGCCTCCGTAAAGATGGCGCTGGGCACGCCGAAAGTAAGCGTAACCAGAATCAGCCCCATCGTCTGCGGTATCATGTGCCGGAGCACCAGGTAGGCAGTCCGAGCGCCGAGCAGGCGCGATGCCGAGATGTACCCTTCCTCCCGGACCTGCAGGATCTGACCGCGGATCAGCCTGGCCGTGGCTGGCCAGCCCAGCAGCACCAGCGCCACCATCATCGGGAGAACTCCGCTCTCTCCGGGCCCGATGCCGAAGGCGACCTTGAAGAGGATCATGAACAGGAGAAACGGCAGCGCCACCACGAAGTCGGCGAAACGCATCAGCAGCTGGTCGACCCGGCCACCGATGAACCCGGCCGCGCTGCCGACCGCCACGCCTCCAAGGACGTACAGCAGTGGCGCGACCACGCCGATAAAGAGCGATACTCGCGCCCCGGCCATGAGGCGCGCCAGCATGTCCCGGCCCAGGTAGTCCGTCCCGAGCGGGTGGTAAGGAAGGGCAAGCCGATCCCCAACCGCGACCGTCGAGGCGTCGTCGACCCAGCCGCGTAACTCCGCTTCCTCCGCGCTGACGGCGCGAACGGCATCGACGGCGAGCACGGCGTACTCCTCCCGTTCCCGACCGCTCTCATCCAGCACGACCACGGAATACCAGTAGCGTTGCTCGTCCAGATCCAGGCGATCCTCGTAGCTGACGCGCCTGGCGCCGAACATTTCCCCCAGAGGAAGCCCCAACGCCCGGTCCGGTGCCGGGTCGTAGACGCTCCGGTAGATGACGTAGCCGCCCGCGTCCTGCACTCCCTCCCAGGTCAGCCGCACGGCCTGCGTGGTCGGCGGCGCGGCCGCGCGCAGGTTGCCTACGAAGTTGCCGGGCGCAAGCGTCTCTGCCGTTACGCCACCCCACGGCGTGTACGGCTCCACGATCAGCGCCCGCGGCGGCAAAGATGGGGGCCTGCTGATCTGGTCCACGTCCTGGGCCGCTGGATCCGCTCGCCACAACAGGGGCCCGAGTATCGCAAAGCCTCCCAACGCGACGACGATCGCCAACGAGACGAACGCCCTGCGGTTCGCCCGGAATCGGCGCCACGAGTCGCGCCAGTAGGGCAGCGCCGGCCTCGAGGCCCTGGCGGCCCGTACTCCCGGTGCTACCGAATCGAAGTCGTCCGGCCCGGGCTGGAACTGCACGCTCATCGCTCGCTGACTATCCGCCTTCTCGTCCGAGCCTGACCCGCGGGTCGATCCAGCCGTACAGCAGATCGACCGCGATCACCATGACGACGAGAAACGCGCCGTAGAAGACCGTGGTGCCCATGATCACCGTGTAGTCGAGTTGCTGTACGGCCGTGACGAAGTAGCGCCCGAGCCCGGGAATCGCAAAGACGAGCTCCACGACGAAGCCGCCCGTGGTAATGGTCGCAATGGCCGGCCCCAGTACCGTGACGACCGGCAGGATGGCGTTGCGCAACTGGTGCTTCAGGAAGATGCGAGTGGGCGGCAGGCCCTTGGCGCGCGCCGTCCGAATGAAATCGGCATCGGCGATCTCGAGCATCGATGAACGCATCAACCGCGTAAGGTACGCCATCGTGCCAAGGCCCAGAACGAGCGACGGTGCGATCATGTGACGCAGGGTGCCCCACCCGGCGACCGGAAGCAGCGAGAATCCCAGCCGTTCATTGACGTTGACCAGCGTGAGCTGTCCGACCGCTGCTACGACGAAGCTCGGCACCGAGATGCCGAGAATGACGAGAAACATGATGGCCAGGTCGGGCAAACGGTTGCGGTAGAGCGCCGTCAGCGCGCCCCACAGAACGCCGCCGAGCGCTGCGAAGGCCACGGCCAGGATGCCGAGGGTGGCCGACACCGGGAAGTGCTCGCGTATGATGTCGTTGACACGGCGATTCTCCTGGGTGAAGGAAATGCCGAAGTCGCCACGCAGCACGTTCCCCAGGAAGATGACGTACTGCTCCCGCGTAGGTCGATCAAGCCCGTAGCGCTCCTCCAGGTTGCGCCGGATGCTCTCGTCAACGGCTCGAGGATTCGCCAGCGGGTCACCCGGCACGGAGTGCATCGCGACGAAGGTGGCGGTCGCGATGAACCAGACGGTGAGCGCCCCTTGAACGAGGCGTTTGATCGTGTAGGCGAGCACAGCAACTCTCGTTCGCCGGTGCCCCCGTCAGGGAGCCTCCTCGAGGTAGGCGTACGTGTAATCACGATCGACGCCCACCGCCCGACGGACAACTCCCTTGAGTTCCGGAGTCTGGACGTATACACGTCCCCGTTCGAAGGCGGGAAGCTGCACCGCGTCCTCGATCAGGATGTCCTGAATCTCGCCGAAGGCGTCCATCCGGGTCCTGGGATCCAGGGAGCGCTGCGCGATCTGCACGTGCGCGTCGAGAGCGGCGTTCCGGTAGCGGCCGCGATTGTTGCCGTTCCACGACGCGTACAGGTCACCGAAGGTAAGAGGGTCGGCATAGTCGGGTCCCCAGCCCGCCATTACCATGTCGAAATCGCCCAGCTCCATCTTCTCCAACCGCTGCTTGAAAATCTGCTGGTCGAGGCGAATCTCCATTCCGAGCACCCGCTGGAACAGATTCTGGTAGTACTCCGCCAGCCTTACCGCATTGGGCGTGTCGTCCGCCAGCAGCACAAGCGCCGGGATTTCGCCCAGCTCGCTCCTGGCAATCGCCAGATGGTCTCGTGCCCTTGCGTGATCCGGAGTGACTACCGGAGGTGGATACTCCATGCGCAGGGGTCCGTCAACACCAGTGAGCCAACCGGGAAAGAGCGACACACCTGGCTGGTAGCCCGGCACCGCGATTACCTTGTTGACCAGCTCGGGCGGATCGTTGACCAGCTGCAGCGCCCTGCGAAGATGAAAGTTGCTCGTCGGCCGTCCCGGGCGAAAATTGAAGTCGATGTAGAACACGCTGCCGTCGATGTGACGGCCCAGGTCCCAGCGCAACTTCATCGCCTCGTCGAGCTGCTCGGGGCCAAGGCCGGTGGAGGCGATCGAACCGTCCTTGAAGAGGTTCACCGTGGCCGTCACGTCCGATGTGACGTAGGGCATGTCGATCACGTTGAGCCAGATTTCGTCGCGGTTCCAATAGTATGGGTTCTTCTCCAATCGCACGTGCGCCCCGTGGACCCACCGCGTCAGCGCAAACGGTCCGTTGTAGAGCAGGTCCGTGGCGTCCGCGCCGTACCGGCCGTCGCGGCTTCCATAGAAGTCCTCGCGTACGGGGAGGTAGGTCTCAAAGGCAACCAGCTTGTCGAAGAACGCCACGGGGCGTTCGAACTCCACCTCCAGCAATCGATCGCCCACCGCCCGTACCCCGAGCCGCTCGACCGGCATCCTCCTCGTGCTGATTGCCTCGGCGTTCTTCACCGGGTAGAGGATGTAGGCGTACTGCGAGGCGTTGTCGGGGTCGACCACCTTGCGCCACGCGAAGACGAAGTCGTAGGCCGTCACCGGCTGCCCGTCGCTCCAATGCGCATCCTCGCGCAGCCAGAACGTCGCGCCCTCGGGGCGGATCTCCCATCGTTCGGCTACACCTGGAACGAGACGATTGTCAGCGTCGTAGCGAAGCAGCCCTTCCATGACGTGCCCGAGGATTCGGAAGCTGATGGCGTCGGTTGCGCGCGTGGAGTCGAGCTGCGGCGGCTCTTGCTCCAGCGCGAGCGTGATGGTGCGCGTCTCGAAATCGATGGCCCGCTGCGCGGCAGCGCCACCGCCCGTGATCGACGACACCCACGCCAGCAACGTCATCAGGCCGACGAAGCCTGCCGCGCATACCGCACTGAGTAGCAGCAACTGCCGTACCGCAGCGCGGCTCACCGGTTCCCGGCGGGTTTGCTTGGCCATCCCGTAGCCTAGCAGGGCTCATGGTGGCAGACAAGGGAAACCACTCGTCGACGCGACGTGGACCTTCCGCGGCTCGCGCGCGCGCGCCTTCGGCCGAGGTGGCCACCGGAAGGACGACGACCTGCCGAACGGCAGCCGCAGTAGAATTGTGACCGCTTCGATTACAACGGCCGGGAGGTTCCCACATGAGGTTCAGCCGACGACTCCCCCGCGTCGCCACCGCCGCCGCCAGTCTTCTGTTTCTTGCGCTTGCGCAGTCGGCGCTTGGGCAGCGCGCGCTGACCGTCGCCGACCTGTACGAACCGGGCCGGCGCATCGGCTTCTCCGGCCGCACCCCGGGCGGCCTGACCTGGCTGGACGACCGGCACTACGTGGAACGGCTCACCGGCGGGCCGCCGATGCGCGTGGAGGCGACGACGGGCGAACGCTCGCCGCTTGTCGATCTCGGCCGCCTGGAGGCGGCCATCGGGACCCTCCCCGACGTCGCCGGCGGCGAGGCGGGGCGCGTCGCCCGACAGGCCGGTCACGTGTTCAACCACACCTACTCCGCGCTCGTCTTCGAGCTGGCGGACGACCTCTATCACTACGACGTCGAGGCCGGGCGCATCGACCGGCTGACGGAGACGCCGGCCGCCGAGACCGAGGTGTCCTTCAGCCCCGACGGACGCTTCGTCGCGTTCGTGCGCGACGGCAACCTCGTGGTCACCGACACGGGCGGCTTCCGCGAGCACGAGCTCACGGACGACGGCGGCGGGCGCATCCGGAACGGACAGCTCGACTGGGTCTACCAGGAGGAGATCTACGGGCGCGGCAACTTCCGGGCCTACTGGTGGAGCCCCGACTCGACGCGCATCGCCTACCTGCAGCTCGACGACCGCGACGTCCCGACCTTCACCGTCCTCGACCACATCCCCTACCACCCGGAAGTCGAGGCGTGGGACTACCCCAAGGCCGGCGACGCGAATCCGGTGGTGCGGCTCGGCGTCGTCGGTGCGGAGGACGCGGGCGGGCCGACTTCGTGGGTCGACTTGGCGGCGTACGCCGCGGACGACCCGCTCGTCGTCGACGTGGGCTGGACGCCCGACAGCGCCCGGGTGGTGTTCCAGGTGCAGGACCGCGAGCAGACCTGGCTCGACCTGAACCTCGCGGATCCGCGGACCGGCGACGTCGACCGCGTCCTTCGGGAGACCAGCGAGGCGTGGGTGAACGTCATCGGCCCACCGACGTGGCTGGCCGACGGTTCGATGCTGATCCTGAGCGAGCGCACGGGCTGGCAGCACCTGTACCGCGTCGATCGCGCGGGGACGGTTCTCGCCACCGTTACGAGCGGCGAGTGGGAGGTCCGCGCCCTGCACGGCGTCGACGAGGCGGCGGGCGTCGTCTACTTCTCGGGGACGGAGCGGAGCCCCATCGGGCTCGACGTCTACCGGGTCGACCTCGACGGGTCCGGGCTGCGGCGGCTCTCGGATCGCGCGGGCACCCACTCCGCACGCTTCAATCCAGGCCTGACGCACTACCTCGACCGCTGGAGCGACATCTCGACCCCGACCCAGGTGCGCGTGCATCTCGCGGCCGACGGGTCCGAGGTCCGCGTCGCGGCGGCGAACCCGGTGCGCGCCCTGGCCGACTACGACCTGCCGCGCCCGGAGTTCCTGCAGGTGGCGAACCGGGACGGGTTCGAGATGGAGGCGCTCCTGATCAAGCCTCCCGACTTCGACCCGACGCACCGCTATCCCGTCTACCAGCACGTCTACGGGGGCCCGCACGTGCAGCGCGTGCGGAACGCCTGGAGCCCCGAGACGCTGTACTGGCAACTGCTCGCCCAGCGCGGCATGGTCGTCTGGGTGCTGGACAACCAGACGGCCAGCGGCAAGGGCGCCGTCTCGACCTGGCCGGTCTACCAGCGTTTCGGCGAGCTGGAGCTGCGCGACCTGGAGGACGGCCTCGACTGGCTCACCGCGCAACCCTGGGTCGACGCCTCGCGCATCGGCATCGAGGGCTGGAGCTACGGCGGCTTCATGGTGAGCTACGCGCTGACCCATAGCCGGCGCTGGTCGATGGGCATCGCCGGGGGCTCGGTGACGGACTGGCGCGACTACGACACCATCTACACCGAGCGCTACATGCGCAAGCCGCAGAACAATGCGGAGGGCTACCGGCGCAGCTCACCGCGCTTCCGGGCCGGCGACCTCCACGGCGCCCTGCTGCTCGTGCACGGGTCGATGGACGAGAACGTCCACATGCAGAACACGCTGCAGTTCGCCTACGCCCTGCAGCAGGCGGGCAAGCCGTTCGACATGATGATCTACCCGAAGTCGCGGCACCGCCTCGGCAGCCAGGACCTCGAGCACCACCGCCGGGCGATGATGCTCGACTTCGTCCTCGAGCACCTGCAACCGACGCGCGGGATCGACGCCGCGGCGGCCGGGCAGTGATGCCCGACCTGCCTGCGGACCTGCCGCGGCTGGTCGAGGACCGGGCGAGGGCGCCGGCCATGCTGCCCTCCATGCCGTAGCTGCCCTCGTGGCATGCGTGTCGCGCGCGGGCGTGCGACCAGGCCCCCAGCAACGGACGGCGGCGTTCGGCGAGGCGGCGGGGGAATCCCGCGGCGGGCCACCGAGCCGAAGAGCACCAGCGAGCGGAAGCGCGGGCCCAGGAGCGCGCACCACGCATCGGCGGCGATGGCGATGCACCTGCGGAACGGTTCCGGCACGGAAGCCGGCACCGTCAACGCCGAAGGTCCGGCGGAGCACACGATCCTGGTCCTGGACGCGGTCGTCGATCCGTTGGCGATCGTAGCATCGTGTGCGAGCGGGATCGGCGAACGGACCAACGACCGGCAAGCGGAACCGCGGACCGGCGAACGGAACGGCGGACCGGCGAACGGACCGTCATCCGGCTACTTCAGGTGCCGGCCGCCGTCGGCGCGGATCGTCTCTCCCGTCACGAAGTCCGACTCCAGGAGGCCGATGACGACATCCGCGACGGCGCCGGCCCCGCCCCAGCGGCCGGCGGGCGTCTCCCGCTCGACCGCCGCTGCCGCCGACGCATCGAGATCCGGCGGCGGGAGGATGGGCCCGGGGGCGACGGCGTTGACCAGGATTCCGTCGGGCGCCAGCTCGAGCGCGAGTGCCTCCGTCAGGCCGATCAACGCCCGCTTCGCCACGTAGTAGGGCACGTAGCCGCGGTAGCGCGGGCGCCCGGAGGCCGCCGTCCAGTCCGCGAAGTGGATGATGCGGCCCCCGCCGGCCGCGCGGAGATGCGGCACGGCAGCTCGGGCCAGACGGTAGGCGGACACCAGGTCGACCTCCAGCGCGTCGGTCAGCGCCTCGTCGGACAGGGCGTCGAACGGCGTGCGCCGGTAGATCGACGCCAGGTTGACCACGAAATCGAGCCTGCCCAGGTGATCGACCGCCGCGGTAGTCAGCGCGGCAACGTCGGCGGAGTTCGTGAGGTCGGCGCGGAGGGCGACCGCCGACCCTCCGGCGGCCCGCACGGATCCCACGGCGCGCTCCGCCGCCTCGCGGGAGCTGCGGTAGGCCAGGGCAACGGCCGTTCCCCGCGCGGCCAGGCGGGTGGCGAGGGCCTCCCCCATGCGCGCGCCGCCGGCTACCAGCGCCGCCCTGCCACGGAGTTCCATGACCTTCGTCGAAGCAGCGCTGGTGCGGTGGTCAACGTTCGCGTGAGCTGCCGCGTCCCGCCAGGCGCCTTGAGAGTGGCGCGGGCACGAACTCCCTTTTGGCACGTTCTGGCGCCGCCAGACTGCCCGGCGCGCCACGCGGGCGAGGGTGAGCGCAGCCCCGCCTGCGGACCGAGCGCGCCCGCCTGCCCGGCGGCTCAGGAGTTGGCCGGGGGGCTGTCCGCGTCGTCCGGCGACTTGTGCGGGGGGTGCTCCGCGTCCGGCCGGAGCATCTCGTCGACCAGGAAGACGTCGGTCAACAGCGCCCGCAGGTGGATCATGCCGTTCAGGTTGTCGACCATCTGCGAGGTGATGCCGGATTGGGCCAGCACGAGCCGCACGGCGGCGAGGGCGGTGTCGGCATCGCGCCGCAGGACGTCGATGAACGCCTGGTAGTGCTCGTGCGCCGCGCCGCCGCGTTCCTCGACGAGGCCCAGGAAGCACTCCGGAAGCTCCGGAAGTGCCGCGGCCAGCTTCTGCAGCCGCTCGCGCACCGGCGTGTCGGTCGATGCCGCCATCTGCACGCCCACGCCCTTGGCGGCGTACGCGAGGCAGTACTCGTAGGTCTCCTCGACGATGTCGACGCGCGCCTTCAGTTCCTGCGCAGCAGCAGACTTGGACACGTGAGAATGGCCGGGTGGCGGAGCGCTTGGTGGCGGCCGGTAAGAAACGAGATGGGGCGCGCCGAACGCGGTGGACGGCGCGCCCCGCTACGGATCAGTTCTTTGCGGGCTCCTGCGACGTGGCAGGCTTCTCGGAGACGACCCAGCGCGACGGATCGTGGTGCGCCAGGTACTGCTCGCGATCGACCGAGCCGAAGATCATCGACTTGGTCAGCCAGAACTTGTCCGGCCGCACGGCGAAGTAGATGTGCGTGAGCGTCAGCATGACGAACAGCACGGCACCGAGGCCATGCAGGACGTACATCAGGCCCCAGGTCTCCTCTGCCAGCATGTACGCGTTCCGGGCGACGAGCGGGTTCTCGATCCGGAACATCATGACGAGGCCTGTTCCGATCACCGCCAGACCGGCCAGCATGACGGCCGTGTGGTAGAGCTTGTGATCGAGCGGGTACTTGCCGTGCCGCTGGACGTCGCCACCGCCACCACCGAGCTGCCGCTTCACGCGTTGCGCCGCCTCCGCCATGTCTGCCGGGAGCAGCCAGATCGACCAGAAGTCGAGGTAGAACGACGCGTGAATGACGTGATAGATGATGGAGATCGTGAGAACGATGCCGGCAATCCAGTGGATTGTCACCCACGCGAACTGGATGCCGATGATCGGGAAGAACCCGGTCACCAGCAGCACCAGCATCGCCACGGCCATGATCCAGTGGAAGAGCCGCGCGGCCAGCGTGTGCCGCTCTATCTTCTCGGGAACGCCCTCCGATGCGCCGCCCCCGCCGTTCGCCGCCTCACGCGCCAGCCTCGGCAGCCACACGGCCGCGTAGATGACGTGGAAGACGATGAAGGCGATGCCGGCCCAGAAGAAGAGATAGAGAAGGTCCCAGGAGATCCTGATCAGGGTCTCCTGGCCCCAGGGGTTCGTGTCCCACTGAAAGAGTTCCATCTATGCCTCGGCGCCGCGCACGGACCGCTTGACGAGGTTGCGCAGCAGGGCCACCTTGTAGCCGTTGTGCGCGAGGGGCCGGACGCCGCGGATGGCGATCTCGCCCGCCCGGTCGGCCGTCTCGTCGCTCACCGCCTGGCCGCGGACGGCATCCTCGGCGGCGGTGAACCGCACCGGGTACGGCGCCACGCCGTTGGCGACGATCCGGATGTCCTCGATCACCCCGTTGGCGATCCTCGCCGCCGACGCGACGTTGGCCAGCGGGAAGTCCCAGACCGCCCGGTCGCGGCTCTTCTCGAAGTAGAAGCGCTGCCCCGCCCAGGTCGACGGAATCCGGATGGAGGTCAGGATGTCGCCCGGACGCAGCACGGTCATCCGCATGATGTCGATCGCCGGACCGATGAAGAAGTCCTGCGCCGGAATCACGCGCTGGCCGCCGCTGTTCTCCACGACCATCTCGGCGTCGAGGGCGACGAGCGCCGGCGCCGTGTCGGACACGTTGACCGCCACGCAGCGGCTCGCCCCCAGAATCGCGTGCTCGCGATTCATCGCGGTCGGCGTGTCGGCGTAGCAGATGTTGCCGCCCGCACGGTAGCAGCTCCACCCGTCGCGGTAGTACCAGCAACGGGTGTCCTGCCCGATGTTGCCGCCGATGGTGCCCTGGTTCCGAATCTGCGGCGAGGCGGCGAGCTCCGAGGCTTCCACGAGAAGGCTGAACTGGCTCGCCACATCGGGATGGCGGACCACCTCGCGCAGCGTCGCCATCGCACCGATCTCGACGGTGCCGCCGAACGACCGAATCGACCGCAGCTGCTCGATGCCAGCGAGGTCGACGACCGCCGCCGGCTTCTTCACGCGGTCCTTGAACCAGTCCCAGCTGTCGAGCCCGCCGGCAAGCACCCAGGCGTCGGCGCCGTACCGATCGAGCACCCCGAGCGCTTCCCCCGTGCTGGCAGGCTGGAAGAGCTGGAATGCCGGCATCTTGTCGCGAATCACGGCCATTGGTTCTCTCCTCTACCTTCCCTGGTGGCGCTAGACGTGCGTCGTCAGCGGGTTGTGGGCCTCCCGCAGCTCGGGGTTGAGCTTGGTCAGGATCATGTCCCGCATGATGGGCGACCGGTTGAACTGGACGTCGTCGCCCAGCGCGTCGGCGATGGCATTCAGCACCGCGCCGGCACCGGCGCCGACCGGAGCCTCGCCGATCCCCTTGCAGCCGACCGGATTGAACGGATCCGGCAGATCCGCCGCCGTCCATGCCATCTCGCTCTCGTGCGGCACGTCGAGGATCGTCGGCGGGCGGTTGGAGTAGAACCGCTTGGCCACGTGGAGGCCCCACTGCGGGTCCATCACCCACTTCTGCCCCAGCGCGACGCCGAAGCCCTGGATGCCGCCGCCGTGGAGCTGCGCGCCGAAGTTCTGCGGGTGCAGGATCGTGCCGGCGTCCGAGGCGACCTTGTAATCCTTCAAGGCAACCGCGCCGGTCTCGAGGTCGACATCCACCTCGGCGAATCCGATGGCGTAGGACATGTTGCGGCCGCCGGTCTCGTAGTTGTCCCTGACGGCAACGACCAGACCGCTGCCGGCCACCGCCGTGGCCGCCCGCGTGGTCATCTCGTTGATGTCCTCGGGCAACTCGTGCCCGTCGAACTTGCCTCCCATGCGGATGGCGAGCTCGGCGGCGCGGGCGAAGCTGAAGCCCTGCGACGGGCTGCTGCGCCGGTAGACGCGGCCGTTGGACACCTCGAAGTCGTCGGGCGACCCGCCGAGCCGCGTCGACGCGATCTCCTGCAGCAGCTCCTTGGCCCGGAGGCCGGCCGCCCAGTTCGCCCGCGTGTGCGCGTGGGTCGTCATGCTGCCCGCCTGCACCGCGGCCCAGGGGAGGTGCTTGCTGGTGTCGCCCCAGACGATCTCCGCCTGCTCCCACGGCGTGTCGAGCGCTTCCATCGCCGGACGGGAGGTGTCGGAGAACGACTCGGTGCCCAGGTTGCCGGCGCCGGTGTGGATCTGCACCTTGCCGTCGGGCCGGATGATGAGCAGGCCGTCGATGCCCGACGTCCCCGCGGAATAGGAGCTGAGGGCGACGCCGACGCCCCGGACCTTCGTGCCGTTGCGCTGCTGGCTGCGCGCCTGCATCCCGGCCCAGTCGAACTCGTCGCGGGCCTTGTCGACCGCCTCCTTGACGAAGGCACTCGAGACGTTCCCCTGCACGCCCTGGCGCGGGCGGCCGAAGAGCGCCTGACCCTCGGGAGCGTTGACGCGGATGATCTCGAGCCGGTCGATCCCGAGCTGCTTCGCCGCCTTGTCGACGATCGGCGCGAACATCGCGACCGCCTGCACCCCGCCGGGCGCCCGCTGCGCGGCACGCGGCGGCGTGTTGGTATAGACCGTCAGCCCGCGGACGCGCATGTTCTCCGGCTGATACATGAGCGACGCCTGGTCGGCGCACGACATGTAGTCGCCCGAGCGCCCGTAGGGGCCGCCGTCCTGCACCATCATCAGGTCGATGGCGACGACCCGACCGTCGCTCCGGAACCCGAACTTGGCCCGCGTCTGGATGCCGGGCCGCGCCTTGCCGAAGAAGTTCTCTTCCTGACGCGTCACCCGCAGCATGACGGGCTTCCCGACCTTGCGCGAGAGCAGTCCCGAGATCTGGTCCTGCGGGACGCCGGCGATCTTGCTGCCGAAGCCGCCGCCGCAATACTCGGAGATGAGGACGAGATCCGTCGGCTCGATGCCGAGCGCCCGTGCCGTGCCGCCCTCGGTCCGCGCCGTGCTCTGCGTCGACACGTGCATGTAGCACTTGCCGTTCTGCCAGTACGCCATCGACGTGCGGGTCTCGAGCGGCTGGTGCGAGAGCGACGCCGAGAAGGTCGATTCATCGAGGACGAGATCCGCCCCCGCGAAGCCGGCCTCCACGTCGCCGACCTCCCATTCGTCGGTGACCTCGCCGCCGAGCGGCATGACGCCGCGGTCGAACTCGCTCCAGTCGACGTTGTCCCACTTGATGGTCGACAGGTCGCGCCCGACCATCGTGTTGCCCTGACGGCGGGCGTCGGGGCCGCCCGGGCGGAGGCTCTCCATCGGGTCGAGCACGAACGGCAGCGGCTCGAAATCGATGTCGACCGCCTCGACCGCGGCTGCCGCCGTCTCCTCGTCGACCGCCGCGATGGCGAGGATCGGCTCGCCCTCGTAGTGCGGCTCGTTGGTGAGGCTGGCCTCGTTGGGCGCCTCGGTCTCCGGGATGTCGTCCGCGGTCAGGATGCCCTCGACACCGGGCATCGCGAGCGCCGCGCTGGCGTCCATGCGGCGGACGCGCGCGTGGGGCATCGGGCTGAGGAGGAGCTTCGCGAAGACCATGCCCTCGGCGCGAAAGTCCTCGGCGTACTTCGACCGACCCGTGACTTTCGCGAGGATGTCGGGCGTCGTGTAGTTCTTGCCGATCAGCTTGTAGTCAGCCATCGTCAGCTCCTCATCCCGTTACGCGTCAGCTCGCACGCCCGCTCGGCGACGTTGAGGATCCGGTTGTAGTCGACGCATCGGCAGAGGTTGCCGGAGAGGTGCTGCGCCGCCTCCGCGCGGGTGGCGTCGGGGTTCTCGTTGGTCAGCTCGACCATGTTCATCACGAAGCCGGACATGCAGAACGCGCACTGGAAGCCCTGCAGATCGACGACGGCCTGCTGCACCGGGTGCAGAGACCCGTCCTCGCCCTCGAGACCCTCGATGGTCAGCACCTCGCGCCCGCGGACCTGGTGGGTCAGCGTGGAGCAGCCGTAGTGGGCGACGCCGTCGATCAGCACGGTGCACGCGCCGCACTCCGCCCGGTCGCAGCCGATCTTCGTACCGGTCAGGCCGAGCTTGTAGCGCAGCGTGGTAGCCAGCGTCTCCTGCGGCATCACGTCCACGCGCCGCTGCTGGCCGTTGACCGTCAACGTGACCAGCCGCTCGACCGACCCGGGGGCCTGCGCGAGGGCCACGCCCTGGCCGCCCCGCAATACGTAGTTCGACGCGGAAACGCTCGCGCCGGTGGCGATGACTCCCTTGATGAAGCTCCGCCGTGAGACTCCCTGCTGCTCCGCCGTATGGATGTGCTCCACGTCTCCCATGAGACGACCTCCTCGTTGGCGCGATCCGGCGCGCCTGGACCCTGAGGGGAGAATACCGCTTCTCGAAACCGGGAGTCTAACACGGATCTGCGAAACGCAAGCGCCAATATTTCGGCGGCTGGGAGCCTGCGCCGCAGGAAAGGAACGCAGTGGAGTTCTGCGGCGCAAGCTCCCAGAGCGGTGGGGGCTGGGGCCGAACACGGAGCCTGCGACGGGTTTGGCGGCGCTACTCCGAGGGTTGGATCAGGCCGTGGGCCCGGCCGAACCAGTAGCTGAGGAGGTAGTCGAGCCCGTGGGTCTCGAACGGAGCCGGCGGGGTGCGATCGGCGCCCGGCAGGTACGGGTTCTGCACCAGGAAGCTCCACGTGCGGCCGCGCCGATCGATGGGCAGCGGGCCGTCGCCCGGCACCGACCCGAGCGCCGGCGGTCCCGGATCGAAGGCGAACCCGAAGCGTCGGCTGTAGGCGTCGATGGTCTCGCGGTTCCACTTCATGTCGAGGGGCATCCGCCGCAACGTCTCGACCCCGGGGGCGACGCCGGCGGGGTCCCCCGTCCAGTGGCGCCAGAGGAAGCCCGCAAAGGGATTCGCCTCGACGCCGACGCCCGGATGCTCGCCGCCGCGGTACCACCGTCGCGCCGCCTCGAGGTAGTGGGCGCGAATCGCCGGATCGTGCTCGAGCTCCAGCAGCGGGTAGAGCGCGAGAGCGATCAGGACGTCGTCCGAGTGGTTCGCCCGGAGCGGCGGATCGTCGAGGCGCGCCCCCTCCCCGATCCGCGCGTAGCCTTCATCGATCAGTTCCCGGTACGCCCGCTCGTAGCGAGGCTCTCCCGTGACCGCGTGCGCCACCTTGACCATCTGCAGCAGGAGCAGCGCGTTCATCGGCTCGCGGTCGCGGACGTAGTCCGGCTCGTAGTGTCCCCACCGCGTCGGCGTGCCGTCGAACCCGACGATGCGCCGGCCGTCGCCGAGAACGGCGTCGACGATCGCGCCCGTGAACGGAGCCATGCGGGCCCGGACGTCCGGGGAGTCGGATTCGGAGACGTGCACGAACACGCCGAACATCAGGCCGTCGACCTGGTCCGAGCTGACGTTGCCGCGCCAACGGTGCCGCCCGTCGGGGCTCGTGCGCCAGACCCCGTCGTCGAACCAGGGCGCTTCCACGGGAGATGCTCCGCGGGCCAGCAGCCCCCGCCGGCCGCTCACCGTGGCCAGGTGCCCGAGCGCCGGGCACGCCGCGCCGGCCAGACGGGCCGCTTCCGGGTCGCCGGTCGCGCGGTGCCGCCAGGTCTGGGTGGCGCAGTAGATCCCCGTCAGGTACGCGCTGTCGGACATGTTGTACGTGACGTGGGGCCGCTCGGGCCTGGGGAGCCAGCGCCGCGCCACCACCTGACCGTCGCCGAACGGAATGAAGCGCTCCGCGAGGTCCGTGTCGAACAGCGCCGCCTTGCGCGCCAGCGTCAGGTCGCTCCGCGCACCCGCGGCGACCCCGCACCCGACGATGACGAGCACCGCGAGCGCGCGCCGGCCGTACGCGCCACCGGGCCCCCTCGACGGCCGCCCCCTTCCCTCGTGGAACATCGCGGACATATCATACGTATGATTGAAACGAACGTTTGACTTCCGGTGCCGACGTCCGGGCGCCACGAGGATCGAACGCGATGGCCAGCGAGACCAAGGACCGCATCCTGGACGTGGCGGAGCGGCTCTTCGCCGACCGGGGCTATCCCGCCACGTCGCTCCGGGACATCACGGCCGAAGCGGGCGTGAACCTGGCCTCGGTGAACTACCACTTCGGCACCAAGGAATCCCTCCTGGCGGCTCTGCTGGAGCGCCGCTTCGCACCGACCAACCGGCGTCGCCTGGAGCTGCTCGATGCCCTGGAGGCGGAGGCGGGCAACGGGCGGCCGAGGGTCGAGGACGTGCTGCGCGCCTTCCTGGCTCCGCCGTTCGAGAGGCAGCAGGAATGGGGGGAGGGCGGCCGCACCTTCCTGCGGCTCGTCGGCCGGCTCCACGCGGAGACGAACGACGAACACCGAGCGACGTATCTCCGCCATTTCGAAGAGATCCGCCGGCGGTTCACCGCGGCCCTGCACCGCGCCCTGCCGCATCTCGATGCCGCGGACGTGCACTGGCGCATGATGTTCCTGATCGGCTCGATGGCGCTGGCCATGGCCGAGGGCCTGACTCCGCGCGCAGGAGGTCCGCCCCCGCGGGACCCGGACGAGGTCTTCGATGCGCTCCTCTGCTTCGCGGTGGGCGGGGTCGCCGCCCCCTCTCCGGCCCGCGTACCGGTCGTCGCCGGCGGGCGGCAAATGAAGGGACTTGCGTCGTGAACACGCGCTTCGCTCTGGTGCTCGCTACCGTTGCGGCCGGGTGCGCCACTGCTCCGCCCGTCGACGCACCCCGCCTCGCGGCCGACGTGCCGGAGGCATGGACCGCCGTGGCCGAAGCCCTTCCCGACGCCGTGCCGGCCGATTGGTGGGCCGAGTTCGGCGACCCGGGGCTGTCGGACGCGGTCTCGACCGCCCTCGAGAGCAACTACGACCTGCAGGCCGCGGCGGCCCGCCTGGAGCAGGCTGCGGCCGACGCGCGGTCGGCCGCGGCCGGGCTCCGGCCGACGGTGCAGGCTTCCTACAACGGCCTGCGGCGCAAGCAGAACTTCGTCGGCTTCCCGATTCCGGGCGCCGAGGGGCGGGTTCTCAGCACCGTATTCACGAACCACGGCACGTCGCTCGACCTCTCGTGGGAGATCGACCTGTGGCGGCGGTTGCGCGCCGACGCGCAGGCGGCGCTGGCCGACCTGCAGACGTCGGCCGCCGACCTGCGGGGCGCACAGCTCTCGCTGGCCGGACAGACCGTCAAGGTGTGGTTCGCCATTGCCGAGGCCCAGCAGCAGGTGCTCCTGTCCGAGACCACGGTGGAGAGCTTCCGCGGCTCGGCCGAGCTGGTGCGGGAACGGTTCGAGTCGGGCATCCGCCCGGCCCTCGATCTCCGGCTCGCGCTGCTGAACCTCGCCAACGCCGAGGCGCTGCTCGACCAGCGGCGGCAGCAGCTCGACTCGTCGCGGCGCCAGCTCGACGTCCTGGTCGGCCGCTACGCGGCGGGCGAGGTGGAGCCGCCCGCCAGCCTGCCGGCCGTGCCCGAGCGCATCCCCGGCGGACTGCCGGCGACCCTCGTCGCCCGCCGGCCCGACCTCGTGGCGGCGGAGCGGCGCGTCGCCGCGGCCGACGCCCGGCTGAGCAGCGCCCGCCGCCAGCTCCTGCCCGGCATCACCCTGACCGCGGCCACCGGAACGGCCACCGACTCGTTGCTCTCTCTCCTCTCCGGGGACTTCGCCATCTGGAGCTTCGTCGGCAACGTCGTCGCGCCGCTCTGGCAGGGAGGTCGGCTGCGGGCGCAGATCAGCCGCGCCGAGGCGCAGGCGGCCGAGGTCCTCGCCAGCTACGTGAACACCGCACTCACCGCCTACGCGGAGGTGGAGACGGCGCTCGCGGCGGACGCCTTCTACGCCGACCGCGTCCGCCACCTGGAGACGGCGGTGGAGCAGGCGCGCGCCGCCGAACGGCTCGCGGAGGAACGCTACCTCGCCGGCCTCGACATCTACATCACCGTGCTGGAGTCGCAGCGGTCGGCCGTGCAGGCGGAGGGAGACCTCATCGCCGCGCGGCGCCTGCGGCTCGATAACCGCGTCGATCTCTACCTGGCGCTGGGGGGCGGCTTCGAGCAGCTCCCGGCGCCTGTCACCCTCGGCGACAGCGGGGCCGGCGCCGCCGGCGCGCAGTAGCCGCAGAAGAGGACGAAAACCATGAAACGTGCACTCCTGGGCACCCTGCGGGTCATCCTGCCGCTCGCCGTCCTCGCCGTGGCCGTGGTGGCGGCGGCCGTGCTGGTGCGCACGCGCCCGCCCGTCGCCACCCAGCCTCCGACCATCGAGCCACCCGGCGTGCGCGTCCACCAGGTGACGCTCGGCGAGGTACCGCTCACGGTCGCCAGCCAGGGCACCGTGCGGCCGCGCACCGAGAGCCAGCTGGTGTCGGAGATCGCCGGACGGGTCATCTCCGTCGCCCCGTCGTTCGCCGAGGGCGGCTTCTTCGAAGCGAACGACGTCCTCGTCCGCATCGACACCTTCGATTACGAGCAGGCGATCGTCGCCGCCCGCTCGCAACTCGCACAGGCGCGCCTGATGCTCGCGCAGGAGGAGGCGGAGGCCGACGTGGCGGCCCGCGAATGGGCGGAGCTGGGTCGCGGCGACCCCCGCGAGCTGACCCTCCGCAAGCCGCAGCTCGAGGACGCCCGGGCGTCGGTGGCGGCGGCCGAGGCCAGCCTCGAACGGGCCGAGCGCGACCTGGAACGCGCGCACATCGTCGCGCCCTACGCGGGCCGGGTGCGGCGCAAGGACGTGGACGTCGGGCAGTTCGTCACCGTGGGGGCCTCGGTGGCGACGATCTACGCCGTCGACACGGCCGAGGTGCGGCTTCCGCTTCCGGACGAGGAGCTGGCGTTTCTGGACCTGCCCCTCTCGTACCGCGGCGGGACGAACCAGGCGACGCCGGCCGTCACGCTGCGGGCGACCTTCGCCGGCGAGACCCACGAATGGGAAGGGCGCATCGTCCGCACGGAGAGCGAGATCGATCCGGTCAGCCGCATGGTGCACGTCGTGGCGGAGGTGGACGACCCGTACGCTGCCGGTCCCAATCCCAACCGCCCCCCGCTGGCCGTCGGAATGTACGTCGAGGCCGAGATCGAGGGCCGCATGGCCCGCGACGTCGCGGTGGTCCCGCGTGCGGCGCTCCGCGGGGCCGGTCAGGTCGTGGTGGTCGGCCCGGACGACCGCATCTCGTTCCGCGACGTCGACATCCTGCGGACGACCACCGCGACGATGCTCGTGCGAGAGGGACTGACCCCCGGCGAGCTGGTGGCCGTCTCCCCGCTCGACGCGGCAACCGAAGGGATGCGCGTGCAGCTCGCC
>JAPOWL010000096.1 GCA_026707615.1 Acidobacteriota bacterium
GCGGCACTCGCCGTCGCTCACCTCGCGACGGACCCCGTCGGCCACGAGGGTCCGCTCCACGAACACCTCTTCTCCGGCCCGGGCGGTCATCCGCGCGCCCTCCGGGTCGGGCGTCAGGCAGACCACCATCGGAGCGGGAAGCTCGCTGCCGTCGGGGGCCTGCTCGAACTGCTCCTCCCAGAGCCGCCAGCAACCCATCCACGGCAGCCAGCGCGCATCGGGCTCGACGGCGGCCCCGCTGCCCGCCGGCGCCTGCGCAAGCGCGGGGAGCGCCACGCCCAGGATCGCCACCGCCAGGACGGCCGCGATTCCGATCGGACGTCGAATGGTCTGCATCGTTCCTACCCTCGCGTTCTGTGCCGCGCGCTGTTTCGAGTCCTTCCTCACTATGACCCAGAACCGGACCCCGGCGCCAGCGGCGGCGCCCCGCCCGTCGTCGGGCGCGGCGCCGGACCGCCGCGGTTGTGGCAGAATGGCCCCGAGCCGTGCCTGCCAGGAACAGGACCCGTCGCCACGCCGCGCCACGCCCCCGTTCGGCCCGCCCGGCCGCTGTCTCCCGTGCCCGGCGCGCCCGCCGGCTGTTGCCGATCGGCGCAATCGTGGCTCTCGCCGCGGCTGTCGCGGCCGGCTGGGCCTTCCGCGCGGCAGAGAGCGGCGCCCCGGCGGCTGCGCAGTCCGCGCCCGTGCTGCGGTCGCTCACCGTGAAGGTGCATCGCGCCTTTCCGCACGACACCAGTGCCTATACGCAGGGCCTGCTGTGGTGGGACGGCAAGCTCTACGAGAGCACGGGCCAGTACGGGACGTCCGACCTGCGCCGGCTCGACCCGGCGACGGGGGCGGTCGAGCAGCACATCGACATCGACGCGGCCTACTTCGGGGAAGGTCTCGCGCGCGTCGACGACGAGCTCATCATGCTGACCTGGAAGGCGCAGCGGGCGTTCGTCTTCGGGCTCGAGCGCTTCGACCGCCGGCGGACGTTCCGCTACCGGGGCGACGGCTGGGGCCTGTGCAACGACGGCCGCCGGCTGGTCATGAGCAACGGCTCCAACCGTCTCACGTTCCGCGACCTGCGGACCTTCGAGCCCCTCGGAGAGGTAGCGGTCACGCTGCGCGGGCTGCCCCTCATGCAGCTCAACGAGCTCGAGTGCGTGGGCGGCGCCGTCTACGCCAACGTCTACCAGACGGACTACCTCGTCCGCATCGATCCGTCGAGCGGGCGCGTGACGCACCAGATCGACGCGTCCGGGCTCATCACGCCGGCGGAGGCCCGCCGCGCGGACGTGCTGAACGGCATCGCCTTCGATCCGGGAACGGAGCGCTTCTACATCACCGGCAAGCTCTGGCCGACGATGTTCGAAGTGACCTTCGAGGAGTAGCACCCGCCCTTCTTCCTTCCTGGCCTGCGGCGCGGCGGACGGCGGCCGGTCGTCAGAAGACGAAGCGGACGCCGGCCTGCACGCGCAGGCCGGTCAGATCGATCGGCTGGAAACCGCAGAAGCCGAGCGGCTCCGGAGCTCCGAAGGCGCCTGCGAGGGGCCGCCGGCAGACCAGGTCGTCGTCCGCCCACACGTAGCGGCCCTCGATCGTGGCGTAGACCCGCGAGGTCAGGCGGATGTCGGTCCCGACCAGCACGTGGCGGGACAGGGTCCAGCCGCTCGAGGCGAAGATGTCCGCGAAGAGCTCGTACGTGAACGGATCGACGAACTCGCCCGCCTGCTGCAGGGAATGGTGGAGGAAGCCCCCGCCTACCCCGACGTAGGGCACCACGGGGGCCGGGATCCACGCGTACTGGCCGATGGCGCGCCCCCGCGGCGTGATCGCGAACCGCAGGCTCGCGTTCAGGTCGACCTGGCGCAGGGTGGTCTCCTGCTCGATGGGCAACCCGTCCGAGCCGACGAACGCGCGCAGCTCCGAGCGGGCGAACGCGCGCGTGAGGTCGACGCCTACCCCGACGTCGAGCCGCGACGTGAGGGCTACGCCCACGTCGAGGCCGAACCCGGGAGCATCGAAGTTCATCCGCCCGAGACCGAGGTCCTGCGCATCCTCCTCGGCGGCCCGGCGCACGAACAGTTCCTCGTGGATGAAGTCATAGATGTCGCTGTCGGCCCGGGCGCGATTCCAGATGCCCCGGATCGAGACCGACGCGCGGGGGCGCTCGAACAGGAAGTCGGGTTGGCCCCGTACCGTCCCGCGCGCGGTCTGTTGCTCCTCGGCCGTCGCGGCGGCGGGGAGGCCGCCGACGGTGAGGAGCGCGATCAGGCAGCGGGCGATGCGCGGCGCGACTGGGCGCTGGTGCCGGTTGTGACGTGAGTCCATGTCCCCTGTCCGAGCAAGATCCGGGCCAGCCGTTCCAGCCCCGCGCGCGGCCTGCCCGGCGACGTTCCGGCGCCCGGCGACCTGTAGCGGCGGGCGGACAGGTGTCCGGGCTGGAGTACGCGTGCCCTTCGGGCACGTCGGGAGTTCGCTGCGCGGACTCCTGCGCGCCGCCTCGGGCACGTCGGGAGTTCAGTGTGCGAACTCCTGCGCG
>JAPOWL010000215.1 GCA_026707615.1 Acidobacteriota bacterium
GGCGACCGGCGAGACGACGTGGCGCGGAAAGCGCCATCCGAGCTGCTCGACGATCTCGAAGCCGCAGGTCTTGGCGCCCTCGGCGTAGTAGCTGCGGAGGTTGATGTTGGCGAAGCCCCAGCCGTAGCGATCCCCGACCTGCGTGCAGAGGCGGTTGACGTCGTCGTACGTCCCGTCGATGGCGACCACCTCGGAACCGAGGACGGCAGAGGCACGAATCTTGCCCGGCTCGAGCGTGCGGGGGATGAAGACGTAGCAGGACAGGCCGAGCCGCGCCGCGTGCGCGGCGACGCTGTTCGCCAGGTTGCCGGTCGAGGCGCAGCCGAACACGCGGAAGCCGAGCTCGACGGCGCGGGTCGCCGCGACGGGCACCACACGGTCCTTGTATGACAGCGTCGGATGGTTGACGGAATCGTCCTTCACCCACAGCTCGCGAAGCCCCAGCTCGGCCCCGAGGCGGTCGGCCCGCAGCAGGGGCGTGAAACCCGATTCGAGGCCGGTCCGGGGATGGCCGTCGATCGGCAGCAACTCGCGGTAGCGCCACAGGCTCGCCGGCCGCGACGCGATGACCTCGCGCGTGAGCGTGCGGCGGATGCGGTCCCGGTCGTAGGTCACCTCGAGGGGGCCGAGGCACTGATCGCACACGTACAGCGCGCGGGGCGGAAACCGCGCGCCGCACACCGAGCACTCGAGACCCGTGACGTAGCTCATGAGGGGCCGCCCCCGCTGGCCAGGATCGGCATCCAGACGGGACGCCGCGCGTGGAAATCGAACGCCACGATCTCGGTGAGGGCGTCGCCTACCGCGGCGGAGCTGCACCGCTCGAGCGTGACGACGAAGGGCAGCTCCGACTTCGACCACCCGGGCTCCTGCAGCACGGCATCGACGTTGACGCCGTGGCGCGAGAAGACGTCCGCGAGAGACGCGATGATCCCGGGACGGTCGGCGACGATGAACCGGGCGTAGTGCGGGGCCTCGAACTCGCGCTCGACCGCCTCGGCGGACGACGCGCTCGGCCATCCCGCGTGCCCTGCCGCGTCCGCTCGCGCAATCGCCTCCAGGTCCGACACGACCGAGACGGCGGTCGGACCGCCTCCCGCGCCGGCTCCGGAGAACGACGCCTCCCCGCCGAACGCGCCCTCGACGACCACGGTGTTCTGGTTGCCTTCGATGCGGGCGAGGTTCGAGGTGAGCGGCACCAGCGCCGGTCGGACGAAGGCCAGCAGCCGCTCGTCCGCGAGCAGCTCCGCCCGCGCCACCTGCCGAATGGTGCATCCCAGGCGCCGTGCGTACACGAAGTCGATCGGATCGATCTCCCGAATCGAGGCGACCGGCACGGCTTCGACGTCGATGCGCCGGCGCAGGCCCACCAGCGCGAGAATGGCAAGCTTGGCGCGCGCGTCCGCGCCGTCGAGATCGGCGCTCGGGTCCGCCTCCGCGTAGCCGAGCTCCTGGGCCTCCGAGAGGCCGGCCGCGAAGGACACCTGCGCATCCGCCATGCGCGTCAGGATGTAGTTGCACGTGCCGTTGAGCACGCCCTCGACCCGGACCAGCCGGTCGCCCGCAAGACCTTCCCGCAGTCCTCGAACGACGGGGATCCCCCCGGCCACGGCGGCCTCGAACAACAGGTGGCGCCCCTGGTCGCGGGCCAGGGCCAGCAGTCCCTCCCCGCACTGCGCGATGACCTGCTTGTTCGCGGTGACCACCGACTTGCCCGCCGCGAGGGCACGGCGAATCCACTCGGCGGCCGGGTCGACGCCTCCGATGAGCTCGACCACGACGTCGGCGTCGGAACCGACGACCTGCTCGAAGTCGTCGGTCCAGATCACGTCCGGGGGCACCCAGCCGACCCGCTTCCGCTCCACCCGGCGATTGGCGATATGGGTGAGCGCCAGCCCGCCCGCGGGCCGCGCGCACAGGATGCGCGCCACCGACTGCCCGACCGTGCCGAACCCCACGAGGGCGACCTTGAGCAAGAGCCTCCGTCCCGATCGGCCTGCCAAAGAAAAGGGCCATCATCCGACGGCAGATGATGGCCCGTGAGAGTCGCTCGACTCGCGCCGGCTACCGCACCCGCCTCCGGCCCGGGTCGGTCACGCCGACCGACGCATCGTGACCAGGCGACGAGTGACCGCTCTGCGCTGCCTCAGCGATCGGCCCGGAACGCATGTACGCAGTAGGAATAGTTATATATTGCGCGTTCGAAGCAAGTCAAACGCCGCGGGGCCGGAGCACATGCCTACGCCGTCGAAGTGGAAGGACCTCCCGACGGAAGCGATCAACCCGTCCTCGCTCGCGATGGATCGGGCGACGACGGAAGACCTCGTCGGGCTCATGCTCGGCGAGGATCGGAAGGTCGTGGCCGCGGTCCAGCGCGAGCGGTCCCGGATCGCCACCGCCGTCGAGCTGCTGACGGGTGCCCTGCGCCGGGGCGGCCGGGTGATCCTCGTCGGGGCGGGAACGAGCGGCCGCCTGGGCGTGCTCGAAGCCGCGGAGATGATCACCACCTTCAGCACG
>JAPOWL010000139.1 GCA_026707615.1 Acidobacteriota bacterium
CGGGCCCGAGCCCGCGCGACCAGACCATGCGCAGGTCGCCGACGTTGCCGCGGTCTATCTGGTCCAGCGGGCTGTAGCCCCAGCCGTCGAGCGTGCGCCGCCACATCAGCCAGTCGTCGGCCGGCGGGTCCTGCAGGATGGCGTCGGTGACGGGGACGAAGTCGTCGGCCGGTGCCTGCGCCTCGACGGCGACGGGCAGCAGCGCCGTCGTCGCCAGCAGCAGGAGGGCGAGCCGGATGGCGGCGGTGGAGTGCGCGTCTCGGTGCATGGATGCAATCCTCTCCGGATCTCGACCTCGCCCGCCGCTGCGATCAGAAGCCGGTGACGTAGGGCAGCCTGCCGGAGACCGCGCGCACCGCGGCGAAGTCGTCGAGCAGCAGGGCGGTGGCGTCCCACTGGCCGGTCAGGAGCGCCTCGCGGACGGCGTCCGGGATGCGGACGGGCACGGTCTGGCCCGCCGCCTCGACGCGGCTGTCGGCGACGCTCAGGGTCATGCGCGTTCGCGGATCCCGCTCCGTGGCGCTCATCAGGCGCTCGATGCCGCCCGCGTCCGCGGTGGCGCAGGGCAGGCCGATCGTGGTGGCGTTCCCGAGGAAGATCTCCGAGAACGACTCGCCGACGCAGGCCCCGATGCCCCAGCGCTTGAGCGCCTGCGGGGCGTGCTCGCGGGACGAGCCCGACCCGAAGTTCTCGTTCACGACGAGGATCGACGCGCCGGCGTAGGCGGGGTTCTCGAACGGATGGTCCGGCATCGAGGCCCGGTCGTCCTCGAAGACGTGCTGGCCGAGCCCCTCGAACGTGATCGCCTTGAGATACCGGGCCGGGATGATGCGGTCCGTGTCGATGTTGTTCCCGCGCAGCGGGATCGCGGTCCCGGAGACCCGGTCGATGCGGCGGTCGGCGGCTGATTCGCTCACGGCCTCGGCCTCAACCCAGCATCCGCCGCACGTCCGTGACCTCGCCGCTGACGGCGGCGGCGGCGACCATCGCGGGGCTCATCAGCAGCGTGCGGCCGGTCGGGCTGCCCTGCCGTCCCTTGAAGTTGCGGTTCGACGACGAGGCGCAGACCTCGCGGCCGTTCAGCCGGTCCGGATTCATGGCGAGGCACATCGAGCAGCCGGCGCCGCGCCATTCGAAGCCCGCTTCGAGGAAGACCTCGTGCAGCCCCTCGGCCTCGGCCGCCTGCCGGACCGCCTTCGAGCCGGGGACGGCCAGCGCTCGAACGTGTGGGGCGATCCGCTGGCCGCGCACGACGCGCGCCGCCTCGCGCAGGTCGGTCAGGCGCGAGTTCGTGCACGAGCCGACGAAGGCCACGTCCACCTTCGTGCCGGCGATCGGGGCCCCGGCCGCGAACCCCATGAAGTCGAGGGCCTCGCCCAGGGCACCGGCGTCGGCGGCCGCCCTCCCGGTCTCGGCGACTGCCGTCCCCCCGGCAGCCGCCCGCGGATCCGGAATGCGCTCGGAGACCCCTACCGACTGGCCGGGGTTGATGCCCCAGGTCACCCGCGGCTCGATGGCGTCGCCGTCGATGGTCACCTCGTCGTCGTAGGGCGCGCCGCGGTCGGACGCCATCGACGCCCACCACTCTTTCGCGCGCTCGAACGCGTCGCCCTCGGGCGCGAACGGCCGCCCCGCGAGGTAGCGGAACGTCGTCTCGTCCGGGTTGACGTAGCCGGCGCGCGCACCGCCCTCGATGGACATGTTGCAGACCGTCATCCGCTCGTCCATCGACATGCCCTCGACGGCCGTCCCGCCGTACTCGTAGGCGAAGCCTACTCCTCCCTTGACGCCAAGGCGCGCGATGATCTCCAGAATGACGTCCTTGGCGTAGACCCCCGGGCCGAGCGCGCCGGTCACCGTGATGCGCCGCACCTTCAGCGGGTCGATGGCCAGGCACTGCGATGCCAGCACGTCGCGCACCTGCGAGGTGCCGATGCCGAACGCGACCGCCCCGAACGCCCCGTGCGTCGACGTGTGGCTGTCGCCGCAGGCGATCGTCATGCCGGGCTGCGTCAGGCCGAGCTCGGGGCCGATGACGTGGACGATTCCCTGCCGGTCCGAGCCGAGGTCCGCGAAGCGGATGCCGAACTCGCGGCAGTTGCGCTCGAGCGCGGCCATCATCTGCTCGGCCAGCTCGTCGGCGAATGGCCGCCGCTGGTCCTGCGTGGGCACGATGTGGTCGACCGTCGCGTAGGTGCGCTCCGGGAACGCCACCCCGGCGCCGCGCGCCCGCAGCATGTCGAAGGCCTGCGGCGTCGTCACCTCGTGGATCAGGTGCAGGCCGATGAAGAGCTGCGTCTGCCCGGTCGGCAGGCGGCGGACGGTGTGGAGGTCCCAGACCTTCTGGAGCAGCGTGCGTCGACTCATCTCTGCGGCGGCACGGGGCCGGTCCGGACCCCATCCTGACCGGCGCGTATTCTACTTCGCCCCGCCGCGGCCTCTGCTCGCGGCGTCCTCGACCAGCCGCTCCTGGGCGGTCGACGTGATCTCGCGCGGCACCA
>JAPOWL010000035.1:0-16911 GCA_026707615.1 Acidobacteriota bacterium
GGTGAAGCGGAAGCTGGCCCGCGCCGTGAACGCGGTGCTCGATCCGATCCGCGAACGGAGGGCCGCCGCACTCTCGCGCCCGGGCCGGATTCGTGAGATCCTTCACGAGGGCTCCGCCCGCGCCCGCGCGATCGCCCGGGAGAGGATGGCGCGAGTGCGGGAAGCCGTGCGGGTCACGTACGACCAGGAGTCGGCGCCGTAGGGCGCGGCGCCCCAGGATGAACCCGATGGCGGACGACAGGCTCCACCAGGTGGCGGCCGGCGATAGCGAGGTCGCCCGCAGCGCCGCGGCGACCGGCGGCGCCGCGACGGTCGGCGAAGGAGTCGTCGTTCCCCCCGGCTTCGAATCGGTCCTCGCGGACTATCCCGTACGCGTCGCCAACTTCGAGGGCCCGCTGGACCTGCTCCTGCACCTGATTCGCAGGAACGAGGTCAACGTCTACGACATCCCGATCGTCCTCATCACCGAGCAGTACCTGGAGTACCTCGCGCTGATGCAGGAGCTCAATCTCGACGTCGCGGGCGAGTTCCTCGTCATGGCGGCGACGCTGATTCACATCAAGTCGCGCATGCTCGTGCCGCGCCTGGAGGAGGAGGCGGCCGGCGAGGACGAGGCGGAAGATCCGCGCGAGGCGCTGGTGCGCCGACTGATCGATCACCAGCGCTTCAAGGCCGCGGCCGAGATGCTGCACGAGCGGGAGACGGTACGCAGCGCGCAGTGGACGCGCCCGGACGACCGCCTGGCCGAGATTGCCGGCGAGAAGATCGAGCGCGAGCTGGAAGTCGACCTGTTCAGCCTGCTGCAGGCCTTCCAGGCGGTGCTGGCGCGGGCCCGGGAGCGCCCTCCGATCCCGCTGCCGGCCGACGTGATCCCGATCGAGACGCGCATCGAACAGTTGCTGACCCGCCTGTCCGAGACCGAGGCCTGCGGGTTCGCCGAGCTGTTCGAGGACGCCTCGTCGCGGGCCGAGCTCGTCACCACGTTCCTGGCGCTGCTCGAGATGATTCGGCTGAAGCTGATCCGGGTGTTCCAGGCCGCCCCGTTCGACCCGATCCGGGTCTACCGGCGGGCGCGGCCGGCCGACGCCCCGCGCCCGGCCAACGACCCCGGAGAGTCGGCGGGAGGGTAGGGCACGGTGCGGCGGTTGGCGGGCGAGGAGCTTGCGTGTCCGAGGATCTGAGCGACCTGAAGGCGACGATCGAGGCGTTGATCTTCGCGGCCCCGGAGCCGTTGACGCGGAAGGTCCTGGCGCGGATCCTCGACGACGAGCCGCCGGAGCACGTCGAGGCGGCGCTGGCGGCCCTGTGCGCCGAGTGGGCCGAGCGTCCTGGCGGTCTGCAGCTCGTGGAGGTGGCGGGCGGCTATCAGATCGTGACCCGCCCCGAACTGCACGACCGGGTGCGACGGCTCTTCCACGAGCACTCGGCGCAGCGCCTGTCGGTGCAGGCGCTCGAGACGCTGGCCGTCATCGCGTATCGGCAGCCGGTGACCGCGCCGGAGATCGCGGAGATTCGCGGCGTCAACACCGCCGGCGTGCTGGGCACGCTCGTCGAGCGCCGGCTCGTGAAGGTGGTCGGCCGCAAGCAGGTCATCGGCCGTCCCTTCCTGTATGCGACGACGCGCGAGTTCCTCGACCGGTTCGGGCTCCGCGACCTGCACGATCTGCCGAAGGTGGAGGACATGGCCGAGGCTCTCGGCATGGACGTGCCGGCGGCCCTCGCCGAGGGCGATCCGACGCCCGGGGTGCTGCCCCTCGAGATCGAGGAACTCGGCGAGGTCCGCGACCCGGCTCCGCCCGCCCAGGGGGCGAACGGCGAGCGCGTGCACTGACCATCCGGCCGGCCGCCGGGAGGCCTCGTCCGCCATGCAGTCCGGCATCCGCCTCCAGAAGATCCTGTCGGCCGCCGGCCGCGCGTCGCGCCGCGCGGCGGAAGCCCTCATCGAGGCGGGGCGCGTCAGCGTCAATGGAGTGACGGTGACGGCCCTCGGCTCCCGTGCCGATCCGGCCCGCGACGACATCCGCCTGGACGGCCGGCGAGTCGGCCTGCCGACCAGCCGCCGCTACCTGGTCCTGAACAAGCCGCGGGGCTACGTCACCACGCGGCGCGATCCGCAGCACCGCAAGACGGTGCTCGACCTGATCCCGGACGTGGCGGACTACGTCTATCCGGTGGGCCGACTCGACTACGACTCCGAGGGACTGCTGCTGCTCACGAACGACGGGGAGCTGGCCGCGCGCCTCACCCACCCCCGCCACGGCGTCCCGCGGGTCTACGAGGCGACGGTGCGCGGGGTCCCGACGGAGGCCCGGCTGCGGCGGCTGGCGGCCGGCGTGCCGGTGGACGGGCGGCGAGCGGCACCGGCGGGCGTCCGCCTGCTGGTGAACCGCTTCGCGAAGCGCACCGACGAGTCGCGGCTCCGCATCGTGCTGCGGGAGGGGCGCAATCGGCAGGTGCGGCGGATGCTCGAGGCGATCGGGCATCCCGTGCGCCGGCTGCGCCGGGTCGAGATGGGTCCCCTGCGGCTGGGGCGTCTGCGCCCGGGGGCGGTGCGGGAGCTGGCGCCGGCCGAGGTGACGGCCCTCCGGCAGGCCGCGGGGAAGACGGCGGCGCCGAGGCGGCAGCGCGGAGGGCGGCGCCCACGGGCGCGGCCCGGAGCGGGGAACGGGCAGTCATGACGGCGCGGGCCATCGCGATCGACGGACCCTCCGGCGCCGGCAAGGGCACGGTTGCGCGCGCCGTCGCGCAGGCGCTCGCCTACCGCTACGTCGACACGGGGGCGATGTACCGGGCCGTGGCCTGGAAGGCGCTCCGCGACCGCGTCGGGGTGGACGACGAGGCGGCCGTGGAGCCCATCGCGGCGCGCGCGTCCTTCAATCTCGACGGGGGAAGGGTCGTCATCGACGGGCACGACGTCACGCGCGAAATCCGCACTCCCGACATCGACGTCGCGGCGGCGGCGGTGGCCCGGCTGCCCCGGGTGCGGAAGGCGCTCGTCGCCCATCAGCGCGCGCTCGCGGGGCAGGGGGGCGTGGTGATGGAGGGGCGCGACATCGGCACGGCCGTGCTGCCCGACGCCGCCGTCAAGATCTACCTCGACGCGTCGCCGGAGGAGCGGGCCGCGCGGCGGGCCGCCGACCCGGCCCACGTGCTGTCGGGGGCCGCGCTCGGGGAGGTGGCCGACGCGCTCGCGGCCCGCGATCGGGTCGACCGGACGCGCGCCGCGTCTCCGCTCGTGCAGGCTCCGGATGCGATCCAGGTGGACACGACCGGGGTCTCCGTGGACGAGGTGATCGATCGCGTGCTCGCCCTCGTGCGGGCCGGTCTTCGCGGCGCCGCCGGCCGGCCGGCGCGGAGCGGAGCGGATTGACGCCACGCCGGTAACTGACATATGGTCTGGTGCTTAGCGAAAATCTGCGGGCTCTCCCGGGCGGTGTGCGAAGCCCGGGTCACGGTCGGCCCGCGCGGGGAGGGAGGCTTCCACGGATGACAGATGTAGATGAGGCGGCCCACGCGGAGGCCGCGGAGGCGACGGCGTCCAGTCCGCCGCTTCCGGATGCCGACGGCGACGACGAGACGATGGACGCGGCCGAGCACACGCGATTGATGGCGCTCTATGCGGGCAGCTTCCGCAACATCGCCGAGGGCGAGGTCATCAAGGGCACGGTTCTCCAGGTCTCCGAATCGGAGGTCATCGTCGACGTCGGCTACAAGTCGGAAGGCATCATCTCCCTCAACGAGTTCCTCGACGAGAACGGCGAGGCCGCCGTGCATCCGGGCGACACGGTCGACGTGCTGCTCGAGCGCACCGAGGATCGGGACGGCCACATCGTGCTGTCGCGCGAGAAGGCCGAGAAGATGAAGATCTGGGACGAGGTCGAGAAGGCCTACGCGGATCGCAAGGTCGTCCTCGGCCGCGTCATCGAGCGCATCAAGGGCGGGCTGGCCGTCGACATCGGCGTCCGCGCGTTCCTTCCCGGCTCGCAGATCGACGTGCGTCCCGTCCGCAACCTCGACTCGCTCAAGGGGCAGGAGCTCCGCATGCGGGTCATCAAGGTCAACAAGAAGCGGGGCAACATCGTCCTGTCGCGGAAGGCGCTGCTCGAGGAGGAGAACGCCGAGAAGAAGAAGGAGACGCTGGCGACCCTCGCCGAGGGCAAGGTGATGCCGGGCGTGGTCAAGAACCTGACCGACTACGGCGCGTTCATCGACCTCGGGGGCATCGACGGCCTGCTGCACGTGACCGACATGTCGTGGGGCCGGGCGCAGCACCCCTCGGAGCTGTTCAAGGTGAACGACGAGGTCGACGTGATCGTCCTCAAGTTCGATCCGACGACCGAGCGGGTCTCGCTCGGCTACAAGCAGCTCCACGCCGATCCGTGGATCTCCGCCGCCGAGCGCTACCAGGTGGGGCAGCGCCTGTCCGGCAAGGTGGTCAGCCTGACCGACTACGGCGCCTTCGTGGAGCTCGAGCCGGGCGTCGAGGGGCTCATCCACGTGTCCGAGATGTCGTGGAGCAAGCGCGTCAAGCACCCCTCGAAGCTCCTCACCGTGGGCGACTCCGTCGAGTCGATGGTGCTGGGGGTGGATCCGGCGGCGCGCCGCATCTCGCTCGGGCTGAAGCAGATCGAGAGCAATCCGTGGCACCAGCTCACGGAGCGCTATCCCGTCGGCTCGAAGCTGACCGGCAAGGTGCGCAACCTGACGGAGTTCGGGGCGTTCGTGGAAGTCGAGGAGGGTATCGACGGCCTCATCCACATCTCGGACATGTCCTGGAGCAAGCGTCTCAAGCACCCGTCGGAGGTGCTGAAGAAGGGCGACGAGGTCGAGACGATGGTGCTCAACATCGATCCCGACAACCAGCGCCTGTCGCTGGGCCTCAAGCAGCTCGCCACGGACATCTGGGACGACTTCTTCTCCGGCACCAAGGTCGGCGACGTGGTCGAGGGGCGCGTCGTGCGCATCACGAACTTCGGCGCTTTCGTCGAGCTCGCCGAGGGCATCGAGGGCCTGATCCACGTCTCCGAGTTCGATGAGCAGGCCGGCGGGGAACGGGCGGATCTGAAGGTCGACACGACCATCCAGATGCGCGTCATCAAGCTGAGCCCGTCGGAGCGCAAGATCGGGCTGAGCATCCGCGCGCTCAAGTCGGACGACTTCGAGGTGGACTGGCAGAGCTACGCCAGCAGCGAGTCGCCCGAGGTGACCCTGGGCGACCACTTCAAGCAGCAGACGTCATCCGAGTAGGCGGGCGAGCGCGGAGAAGGGGGCTGCGGCATCGCAGGCAGGGCCTGATGGTGGGAGGCAGCATGACGAAGGCGGCGCTGGTCGAAGAGGTGGCCCGCGTCGCCGACCTGACGAAGAAGCACTCCGAGGTCATCGTCGACGCCGTCTTCCGCAGCATCGTCGAGGCCCTGCGGCGGGGGGAGAAGATCGAGCTCCGCGGGTTCGGCAGCTTCCGCCTTCGCCGGCGGGAGCCGCGCAGGGGGCGCAATCCCAAGACCGGCGACCGCGTCGACGTGCCGTCGAAGCAGGTTCCGTACTTCAAGCCGGGCAAGGAGCTCAAGGAGCTCATCAACGGCGGGTCGTCCGAGGAGGGGATCTAGCGCGAGCCGTGCAGCGCCTCTGGAGTCCTTGGCGACTCGAATACGTGACGCGCGCCGCCGGCCCGGATTCCGGTGCGTGTGTCTTCTGCGCCGCCCTCGACCCCGCGTCCCTCTCGCCGCTCCTCCTCTGTCGCGGCGCTCGAGCCTTCGTCATCCTCAACAAGTACCCGTACAACAACGGGCACCTGATGGTCGTGCCGGTGCGCCACGTGGGTCGGCTCGCGGACGCGACGGCGGCCGAGCTGAGCGAGATCATCAACCTGGTGCGCATCTCGGAGATGGCGTTGACCGAGGCCTACCATGCGCACGGCATCAACGTCGGCATGAACGTCGGACGCGCCGCGGGGGCCGGAGTGCGCGATCACCTGCACGTCCACCTCGTGCCGCGGTGGGAGGGCGACACGAACTTCCTGAGCGTCGTCGGCGACACCCGTGTGGTGCCCGAGGAGCCGGCGGCCAGCGTCGCCCGGCTCCGGCCGATCTTCGACCGGCTGGCCGCGTCCGCGCTCGGCGGGCCCGCGGCGCCGCCGGACGCCTGACCCCGCGGGCCGCTCCGATTCACGCCACCTCGGACCGGTGGCGACGCGGGTATCCACCATGCGCATCGAGCCTACCCCGCCGCAGGAAGCGTACCGGCGGACCGCGGCGGACTTCGCGGCGCGTTCCATTCGCTCCCGGGCGGGGGAGCTGGACGCGGCCGGCCACTTTCCCGCCGCGATCGTCGACGAAGCAGCCGGGCTCGGCCTCCTGGGCGTCACCATTTCCGGGGACGACGGTGGCGCCGGCCGCGACACGGTCGCCTATGCCCTCGCGCTGGAGGCGGTTGCCGCGGCGAGCGCCGCCGTCGCGATGATCCTTGCCGTCCACAACTCCCTGGTTGCGGAGGTCGTTGCGCGCTTCGGGAGCGACGACCAGCGGCGCACCTGGCTGCGGCGGCTGGCTTCGGGGCAGAGCCTGGGTGCGTGCGCGCTCGCCGAGCCGGACGCCGCTGCCGGCGCCGGCGCGGGAGCTCGCGGCGTGGCCGCGGCGCGCGACGGGGAGCACCACGTCCTGAACGGCCGCACCGCGTGGGTCGCCAACGCCGGTGCGGCGGAGATCTTCGTCGTCTTCGCGACCAGCGAGGCGGGAGGCGAACGCGGGAGGCCGGGTGCGTTCCTCGTGCCGGGTGACGCGCCGGGCCTCGAGCGGGCGGCCGCGCCCGACGCGCTCGGGGTGCGCGGCCTCGATTGCCGGGACCTGGTGTTTCAGGACGTGCGGCTCGGAGGGGATGCGCGGCTCGGGGCGCCGGGGGACGCGCGCCGCGTGCGCGACTGGGCGCTCGACGGCGTGCGCGTGGCGACGGGGGCGCTGGCGGTGGGCATCGGGCAGGCGGCGTTCGACGAAGCCCTGGCCCACGCCTCGCGAACGCAGGCCGAGGGTGCGCCGCTCGGGCGCCGGCAAGCGGTCCGCAGCACGCTCGCCGACACGGCCACGGACCTGGATGCCGCGCGGCTCCTGGTGCTGAAGGCGGCGGCCGCGCGCGACCAGCAGGAGCGCTGCACGATCGAGGCGTCGATGGCGAAGCTGGCCGCGGCGGAGGCCGCCCGGCGGGCCGCCGACCGCACGGTGCAGCTCCTGGCCGCGAGCGCCTACGAGCGGGGATCCACGGCGGAAAGGCTGCTCCGGGACGCGCGCGCGGCCGACATCTACCACGGCACGTCGACCGTCCAGCGCCTGACTCTCGCCGCGGAGCTGCTCGGCGAGGCGTCGGGGCTCAGGGAGTGAGCACGAGCCTGAGCAACCCGACGATCGCGGCGGCCTGGATGCCGGCCACGGCGATTCCGGCCCCGATGAGGCGCCACGCTAGCCGGGCCTCGAACGCGGCGAGGTCCGTCTTCGTTGCCAGAGGTTCGAGGTCGGCCTTCGTCACCGGAGTGTGTTCAGCATAACACGGGTGACGAGAGCACGTACGCAGCGGGCCGGGGGGGGGGTCAGGTAGTCCGACCGTCGCGGCCCTTGAGCAACTGGCGGGCGATGGTCTGGAGCTGCAGGTTGGACGTCCCCTCGTAGATCTGGCCGATCTTGGCGTCGCGGTAGAGCTTCTCGACCGGGTAGTCCTTCGTGTAGCCGACCCCCCCGAAGAGCTGCACCGCGAGGGAGGTGACGCGCTCGGCCATCTGCGAGGAGTACAGCTTGGCCATGGCTCCCTCGGTGAGGAACGGCCGGCCGGCGTCCCGCAGGCGGGCGGCGTTCCAGGTCATCAGCCGGGCCGCCTCGATCTCGGTCGCGGCCTGCGCGAGCTGGAACTGCACGGCCTGGAACTCGCTGACCGCCCGGCCGAACTGCTTGCGCTCCTGGACGTAGGCCAGGGCGTGGTCGAGCGCGCCCTGGGCGAGGCCGACCATCTGGGCCCCGATGCCGATGCGCCCTTCGTTGAGCGTCTCGATCGCCACCGCGTACCCGCGCCCGGGCTCGCCCAGCACGTTGGCGGCGGGGACGCGGCAGTCGTCGAGGAGCAGCTCGCACGTACTGCTGGCGCGGATGCCCAGCTTGTCCTCCTTCTTGCCGACCCGGAAACCGGGCGTGCCCCGCTCGACGACGAACGCGGTGATGCCGCGATAGCCGGCATCGGGGTCGGCGTTGGCGAAGACGATGAAGACCTCGGCCTCGTTGCCGTTGGTGATCCAGAGCTTGCGCCCGTCGAGGACGTAGCCGCTGCCGTCGCGGGCGGCGCGGGCCGCCATGCCGAACGCGTCGCTTCCGGAGCCCGCCTCCGAGAGCGCGTAGGCGCCGACCGCGGACGACGCCAGCCGCGGGAGGATCCGCTGCTTCAGATCGTCCGAGCCCCAGCGGTTCAGCGCGTTGATGACCAGGGTGTTCTGGACGTCGACGACGACCGCCACGGCCGGGTCGACCCGCGACAGCTCCTCGACCGCGACCACCGACAGGAAGAAGTGCCCGCCGGCCCCGCCGAGCGGCTCCGGTATCTCGATGCCCATGATGCCGAGCTCGAAGAGCTGGTCGATCAGGGAGCGCGGCATCTCGGCCCGCTCGTCCATCTCGCGGGCCAGCGGCGCCACCTCGGCCTCCGCGAACGCGCGGACGTTGCTCCGGAGCAGGCGCTCCTCCTCCGACAGGCGGGTCAGCGGCGGAGCGAGGTCGGCGACTTCTGGCATTCGGGTCTCCTGCGGGCTGCCGGGCCGGCCGCGCCGCCCGATGCGCCGCACCGACGGCTGGGCCGGGGCCCCGTCGGGGCCGGGCTCGGGCCGGGGCCGATGCTATCATTGAAACCGGCCGCCGCGACCCGCGGGGGAGGCTTCCATGCATGAACGCCGCATCGCTCCGTTCGTCGCCCTGGCGTTCGGCCTGCTGCTGTCGGCGACCGCCGCGGGCGCGGGGCAGCGCCAGCCGGACGCGGGGGCGGCACCGGCCGCCGGGTCGCAGGACGCTGCGCCGCAGGAAGGCGGGGCGGAAGCGGCGGCCGCGGATCCGTCGGCGATCTTCCGCAGCGGCATCAACTACATCCGCGTGGACGTCATCGCGACCGACGAGGACGGCAACCATGTCACGGACCTCACGCTGGACGACTTCGAGGTGTACGAGGACGACATCCGGCAGGAGGTCGACTCGTTCCAGCTCGTCGAGGTCGATCTGCTGCCCGCGCTGGGGGACTCGCCGCTGGTCCCGGTGGGCGTGCGCCGCTCGGACCAGGAGCTGGCCGCTTCGCAGGCCGACGTTCGCGTGTTCGTGTTCTTCCTCGACGACTACCACGTCCGGGAGGGCAACAGCCTGCGGATGCGGCAGGTGCTGGGCGATTTCCTCGCGAACGAGCTCATCCCGACGGACCTCGTCGGCGTGATGTACCCGCTGATGCCGCTCGACGCGCTGCGCCTGACCCGCGACCACGAGGCGGTCATCAACGCCGTGAACGACTTCCGCGGCGTCAAGTACGACTACGACGTGCGCAACAACTTCGAGGCGCGCTACAACTTCTACCCGACGCAGGTGGTCGAGCGCATGCGCAACGAGGTGTCCCTCTCCGCGCTGCGCGGGCTGATGATCCGCCTCGGCGGGATGCGCGAGGGGCGCAAGACCGTGGTCGTCGTCAGCGAGGGGTACACGAACTACGTGCCCCCGCAGATCCAGGCGCGGAACGCGGAGATGGGCGTGGATCGCCGCATGAATCCCGCCGCGGGCAATCCCTTCTTCGGGGACAACCCGTTCCAGGAGACGATGGCCGCCTTCGAGGACAGCATGCTCATGCTGGACCTGCAGCGGGTGTACGAGACGGCCAACCGCTTCAACACGTCGCTCTACACGCTCGACCCGCGCGGGCTGGCCGTCTTCGAGTTCGATCTGGATCAGCCCGCGATCAGCGCCCGGACCGACGCGCGGGCCCTCCGCCGGACGCAGAGCACGCTGCGCCTGCTCGCCGAGCAGACGGACGGCGTGGCCATCGTGAACCAGAACAACTTCACGCGCGGCCTGCGGCAGATGCTGTACGACGCCAGTTCGTACTATCTGCTCGGCTACAACTCCAGCCTGGAGGCGACCGACGGCGAGTTCCACGAGATCGACGTGCGCGTCAGGCGGGAAGGCGTCCGCGTGCGCGCCCGTCCCGGGTACTGGGCGATCACCGAGCGCGACGCGGAGCGCGCGCTACTGCCGCCGGTCAACGAGCCGCCCCGCGCGGTCGAGGTCGCCCTGTCCGCGTTGGCGGAGCCGCGCCGCGGCCGGCTGGTGCGGACGTGGGTCGGCACCGCGCCGGCCGCGAACGGCCGGACGCGGGTGACCTTCGTCTGGGAGCCGGTGGACGGGCGCGGCCGGCGGGACGCGGCGGCGAGCGTGCTGGTGACCGCGATGGGAGACCGGGGCGGCGCCTACTTCCGTGGCCGGGTCCCCGAGCCGACGTCGCGCTCGGGCCGCGGCACGCGGCGCAGCCGGCGGCAGGCGGCCGCCCCGCCGCCCCTGACCCGGGTGGAGTTCGAGGCCGACCCGGGGACGCTGCAGCTCAGCCTCGCCATCGAGGGCGATGCCGGCGAGGTGCTCGACCGCGACCGCGACGAGATCGAGATACCCGACTTCACGGGACCCGACCTGGTGCTGGGCACGCCGTCCTTCGTGCGGGCGCGCAACGCGCTCGAGCTGCGCCAGATCGTCGACGATTTCACCGTGGTGCCGCTCGCCGTGCGGGAGTTCCGGCGCACCGACCATCTGCTCGTGCGCGTCGACGCGCACGCGCCCGGGGGAGTGTCGCCGACCGTCGAGGCACGGCTGCTCAACCGGCGCGGCGACTCCATCTATCCCCTGGACGTGCAGCAGGCGGCCGACGGCCGGCCCTATCAGGTGTACATCACGCCGGTCAGCCTGCCCCCGGCCGAGTACATCATCGAGGTGCGAGCCACCACCCCGGCCGACGAGGCAACGCGGCTCGTGGCCTTCCGGCTGGTTTCCTGACGACGGCATGAAGACGACGACGGCATGAAGACGACGACCGCGGAGGTGCCTCGCGCCGCGCCCGCCCGCCCCCGGGGCGAGGCCCGCGACCACACGACGGTCTCCGGCCGCCCCGTGGAGGCGCTCTACACCGCACCCGACGTGGCCGAGGTCGACTACGACCGCGACCTGGGAGACCCGGGGCGTTTCCCGTACACGCGCGGCATCCACCCGGCCGGCTACGGCGGCAAGTTGTGGACGATGCGGCAGTTCGCCGGATACGGGACTCCCGAGGAGACCAACGCCCGCTACCGGGAGCTGCAGGCGGCGGGCGGCACGGGCCTGAGCGTCGCCTTCGATCTGCCGACGCTGATGGGCCGCGACCCCGATCACGAGCTCTCGCTCGGCGAGGTCGGCAAGTGCGGCGTCAACGTCGCCTCGGTGGCCGACATGGAGCGGCTCTTCGACGGAATCGCCCTCGACCGGGTGACGACGTCGATGACGATCAACTCGCCGGCCGCGATGATCTTCGCCATGTACCTCGTCGCCGCGGAGCGGCAGGGTGTCGACTGGTCGGTGCTCTCCGGCACGATCCAGAACGACATCCTCAAGGAGTACATCGCGCAGAAGGAGTACATCTACCCGCCGCGGCCGTCGATGCGCCTCGTGACCGACGTCTTCGCCTTCTGCGCCGACCACGTGCCGCGCTGGAACACCATCTCGGTCAGCGGCTACCACATCCGCGAGGCGGGGGCGACGGCGCTCCAGGAGCTGGCGTTCACGCTCCGCGACGGCGTCGAGTACGTGCAGTACGGCGTCGACGCGGGCCTGCCGGTGGACCGGTTCGCGCCTCGCATCTCGTTCTTCTTCAACGCGCACAACGACTTCTTCGAGGAGATCGCCAAGTACCGCGCCGCGCGCAAGCTCTGGGCGACGGTCATGCGCGAGCGCTTCGGGGCCGAGGACGAGCGATCCTGGAAGCTGCGCTTCCACTCCCAGACCGCCGGCGTCTCGCTGACCGCGCAGCAGCCCTACAACAACGTGGTGCGAACCGCCGTCCAGGCCCTGGCCGCGGTCCTCGGCGGGACGAACTCGCTCCACACCAACTCCCTCGACGAGGCGCTCGCCCTGCCCGCCCGCGAGGCCGCGCTCCTGGCGCTGCGGACGCAGCAGGTCATCGCCCACGAGAGCGGGGTCCCGAAGGTGACCGACCCGTTCGGCGGCTCGTACTTCCTGGAGCGGCTCACGCGCGACCTCGAGGTGGGGTCGCAGGAGATCTTCGAGAAGGTCGACGCGCTGGGCGGCATGGTGCCGGCCATCGAGCAGGGCTACCCGCAGCGCGAGATCGCGAACAGCGCCTATCGGTTCCAGCAGGCGCTGGACCGGGGCACGAAGACGTGCGTCGGGGTCAACCGCTACGTGACCGACGCGGAGGCCCCGATCGAGACCCTGTACATCGACGAGGCGGCGGCCGAGCGGCAGGTGAGCGGCGTCCGCGCCCTGCGGCAGGAGCGCGACGCGGCGCCCGTGACCGCGGCGCTCGACGGGTTGCGGCGCGCGGCCGAGGGCACCGACAACCTGATGCCGTTGCTCCTCGACGCGGCGCGCGCCGGCGCCACCCTCGGCGAGATGTGCGACGCGCTGCGCGACGTCTGGGGCGAGTACGAGGAGACCGCCGCCCTGTAGCCGCAGCCGGTCGGAGGGGACGCACGATGCGGAAGATCCGGGTAGTGATAGCCAAGCCGGGCCTCGACGGGCACGACCGGGGGGCCAAGGTGATCGCGCGTTCCCTGCGAGACGCCGGCATGGAGGTGATCTACACCGGACTCCGCCAGACCCCCGAGCAGATCGTCGGCGCCGCCCTCCAGGAGGACGCCGACGCGATCGGCGTGTCGATCCTCTCCGGCGCCCACAACCACATCTGTCCCCGCATCATGGAGCTGCTCGCCGAGCGCGGCCTCGACGACGTCCTCGTCGTCGTCGGCGGCATCATCCCCGACGCGGACATCCCGCGCCTCCGCGAGATCGGCATCGAGGGCGTCTTCCAGCCCGGCACCCCGATGCAGACCATCGTCGACTACATCAGCGAGCATGTGCGCCCCGGCCGGGGCGAAGCGGCGCAGGCGGCGGGGTAGCCCTCGGGTCGTGCCGACCACCCGGCAGCACTCGACCGCTCGGCGGGTCCCCGCTACCGTCGCCTCGGACAGGTACTGCGCGATCTCATGAGGAGCACTACCCTCGACCGCATCCAGGACCTGGTCGCTCGCAACGAGGTGCGAGTTTCGCTCCACGGGTCCGAGGAGTTGGCAGCGGACGACGTACAGGTTCGCGATGTCATTGCCGGAGTGGCGACGGGCGTCATGATCGAGGACTATCCGGGTTAATTCGAAGGGTCGCTGCTGCCTGGTGCTGCAGCGCGATTCGGCGAATCGCCCAATCCATGTGGTCTGGGGCATTCCCTCCGGACAGGAGTCGCCCGCTGTCGTCGTCACGGCATACAGACCCGGCCCCTTGCGATGGCACGATACGTGGCGAAGGAGGCGGAAGTGAGTGTCCGATCAATCACGAAGTTCGTCCGCTGCGGCGCCTTCGCGGCGGAGGTCAATGTCGAGATCTCGATGTCATCCGTCGCCTCCCGCGCGGTCGAACCGCACCGTCTCGCGCACGCCGCCCAGCCATCTGCTGCCGGTACTCCGCCGTGTACGGCGGTTTCGTCATCGGCATGGTGGACGCTCCTCCTTCCCAAGAGAATGGGTGTCCACGAAACCGCGGCAACTTCCCTCCGTGACTGGCACGATCAATGAGACCGGAGTCTTCACGCCGGCCGCCGGCCCGGCGGCCGCTCTTGAGAATGAACCCTCCTGTGGAACGTGGATGCTCGCCCGCGCCGCCATCAGCTTCTCCGGAAGATCCATGCAGATACTGGAGACGATGGAGACCGACCGCTGTGGGGTGATCCGACTAACTGGAACACTTACCCGCCGGGGATAGTTACCTGCCGAGACCCGAGGGCGTCGGATAGCGCGACGTGGGTGTTCCTGCCGATTACGTCGGCTGGGCGGTGGCGCCGGTGGTTTCTGGTGGGCGTCGCCTGGAACCGCGTCCTCGAGCGCCGCGATCCGGCCGGCCGCTCCCTACCCCCGACGGGCAACGGCAAGGATGTCTACAGCGTCACGCTGGGCGTCAACGTCCCGTTGTTCCGGGCGCCGCCGGCCATGTGGAGCACCGGAGCCGGCGCACGTGACGAAGCGGCTCGCTACGCCGCTCTTCGCCGGAATCCTCACCTCCGGGTTCGCCGTCCTGGTCGCTTTCCCGGTCCTGTTCCACCTCTGGAGGTCGCTCAGCCTCCCGGGAGGACGGCTGCTCCGCGGTTTCGATCCGACCGATCTGTCGGCGTACGAGGAGGCTTGAACGGCCAGAATGGGGTCACGTTCATGGACAGGTGCGAGGGTGCGAGGTCGGCCATGGCCGACGCCGGCCTGGTCGTACGGTGCGACCGTTGGGGAGCCGACCCCCCCAACTTGGGGGGCGCAGGGAACGGCACCTCGATTGTATGGTGATGCGCACGCATGGGTCTGGGAGGCGGCGGCCGGGGTGAGCGTGCAGGAAGCGTTTCGCGCGCACCGTGATGGCTGAGACGCGGCGATTACCCCGCAGGGGCGCGCCCTGGTGCCTCGCCGTCGTGCTGGCCGTGCTGCCGCCTTCATGGACCGCGCTCGCGTCCGTCGCCGGTGCCGAGACTCAGATCGGCGACGCGCCGGAGTCGGTGGAGGACGGGACGGACGCGCTGGTGGAGGAGTTGAGCCGCGCGCTCGGGATGACGCCTGCCGAGATCGAGGCCCTGGCGCTATCGCCGGACGAGATGCGGAGCCTGCTGGCGGGATTCTCGGAGGAGACGGTCGTCGTGGGCTCGCGCGCGCAGCCGCGCAGCGCGACCAAGTCAGCGGTGCCGGTGGATGTGCTGTCAGTGGCGGACCTGGGCAGCAAGGGGACCGGCGACCTGAGTGACCAGCTCCGCACGATCATCCCGTCGTTCAACACCAACACCCAGCCGGTCAGCGCCGTATCGACGGTAGTCCGTCCCGCCATGCTCCGCAACCTGGCGCCGGACCACACGCTGGTCCTCGTCAACGGCAAGCGCCGCCACCGCTCTTCCGTCGTCGACTGGCACGGCGGCAATGGCGTGGCCCTCGGCTCGCAAGGTCCGGACATCTCCGTCATCCCCGCCATCGCGCTGCGGCAGGTCGAGGTGCTGCGGGACGGCGCGGCGGCGCAGTACGGCTCGGACGCGATCGCCGGGGTGATGAACTTCCAGCTCAAGGACGCCGCCTCCGGCGGGTCCGTCGAGGTCAACACCGGGACGTACGGCGCCGGGGACGGGGAATCGGCGCAGTTCGCCGGCAATGTCGGCCTGCCGCTGGGCGCCGGGGGATTCGCCAACCTGAGCCTGGAGTACGGCAACGCCAACCCGACCGACCGGACCGCACCGCGGCGCGACGCCGTCGCCCTCATCGCGGCCGGCAACACCCACGTCCGTTCCGAGCGTCCGCAACGCTGGGGCGATCCCGACGTCGACGACGATCTGAAGGTGTTCGGCAACTTCGGCTACGCTCTCCCCGCGGGCGTCGCGCTCTACGCCCACACGAACTACGCGAGCAGGAAGGTCACCCAGAGCTTCTTCTTCCGCAACCCGAACTCGCGGCTCGGCGTGTTCAGCATCGACGGGGGTCGGACGCTGCTGATTGGCGACGTTCTCGCGGCCGGGGGCCGCGGCTCGGCGAACTGCCCGACGGTAGCCGTCACGGACGACGTGCCGGACCCCATCGCTCTGCAGCAGGTCTTCGACGACCCGAACTGCTTCTCGTTCCAGGAGCTGTTCCCGGGCGGCTTCACGCCCCAGATGGGCGGCACGGCGACCGACGCGTCGCTCGTCGCCGGCGTGCGGGGCTCTACGGCCGGATTCCACTGGGACCTGAGCGGCTCGGTCGGCACGCACCGCACCGACCTGTTCATCCACGACACCGTCAACGCGTCGCTCGGCCCCGCCTCGCCCACCTCGTTCGACATCGGCGCGAACCGGCAGCAGGAGGTAACCCTCCACTTCGATGCTTCGTACGCCGTGAGCGACCGCATCAACCTCGCCGCCGGCGCGGAGTGGCGGGACGAGCGGTTCGCCGTCGTGCCGGGCGACCGCGAGGGGTGGCAGGTCGGCCCCTACGCGCGGCAGCGTTTCCTGTCCGGGGCCAACGGGTTCTTCGGCTACGGACCGCAGCACGCAGGCACCTGGAGCCGCTACAACGCCGCGGCCTACGGCGACCTCGAGGCAAGCGGCGCGGACGGAGCATGGACGCTCGGAACAGCCGTTCGCATCGAGAACTTCGAGGACTTCGGGATGACGACGAACGGCAAGGTGTCCGGCCGGTTCCGCTTCCTCCGAGGCAGCGTGAGCAGCGGGTTCCGGGCCCCTACCCCCGGCCAGCAGCACGGCTTCAACATCTCGAGCCGCATCGATCCGACCATCAACGACATCGTCAACAACGCGGTCTTCCCGTCGATCTCGCCGGCGGCCCGGTTGCGGGGCGGGTTGCCGCTCGCGCCGGAGCGGTCGGTCAACTACACCGCAGGCGTGGTGTTCGACACCGGTCCCTTCACGCTCACCGCCGACTATTTCCGCATCGATGTGTCGGATCGGATCGGGATCACGAGCGACTTCGTGCTGACCGGCGCCGAGATCGCCGACCTCGTGGCGGGCGGGTTCGAGGCGGCGGAGAGCGTGCGGGCCTTCGGCTACTTCACCAATGCCTTTGCCACGTCGTCGCAGGGTGTCGACATCGTCTCCACCCTCACGCCGCTTGCGCTCCGGGGGAACACCGTCATCAGTGCCGTCTTG
>JAPOWL010000035.1:16921-18095 GCA_026707615.1 Acidobacteriota bacterium
GTCTAGAATCACACGAACACGCGGGTAACCGACACCCGCAAGGGTCTGCTCAACGGCCGGCGCCTCGCCGAGTACGCCTACTCCCTGCCGCGCACGCGCGGGAACGTCGGAGTAACCCAGCGGATGGGCCGGGCCCAGCTGCTCGGCCGCTTCAGCTACTACGGCGGCTGGTACGACTGGGACAGCGGGCACGGGGAGATCTTCACGCCGTCGGCCGGGCTGACGCAGGGCTTCTTCGACGGCCGGCCGATCCTCGACCTGGAGGTGAGCCTCGATCTCGGGCGGCGAACGACGCTGGCCGTCGGCGGCCACAACGTCTTCGATACGTATTCGCAGGTGTCCGCGCTCGCGAACAGGTTCGGCGAGCAGTACAGCGAGTACACGCCGTGGGGCTTCAGCGGCGCGTACTACTACGTGCGCATCGGTTACGGCTGGGGCGGCTGAACGGCATCGTGCATCAGCCGAAGCCGCTTCGTTCACCGCTCGGGGCGCTGCTCCTGCTGGGGGTGGTTCTGTGCGTCCAGGCTTCCGCACTGGCGCAGGACGGGCGGCCCGAGGCGCGACCGGCGGCGGGCCAGGCCGGGCAGCACGGCGCGGAACGGGCAACCGAGGCGGACCCGGGGGGCGACCACTCCGAGGCGGACCCGGGGGGCGACCACTCCGACCAGGACGATCCGGGGTCGCGGCCGACACCGCAATTCGACGAAGAAGTGGTCGTTGTGGGAAGCCGGGCGCAGCCGCGGTCGGTCACCGAGTCGACGGTGCCGATCGACGCCATCCCGGCCGTTGATCTCCAGCAGGGCGACCCGAATCTGGCCAACCAGTTGCGCGTGCTCGTGCCGTCGTTCCACGTCAATCCGCAGGAGGACGGCGACATGGCGGCGGTCGTCCGGCCGGCGAGCCTGCGGGGCCTCGCGCCCGACCACACGCTGGTGCTCGTCAACGGGAAGCGGCGTCACCGGGGGGCGGTCATCGCCTGGCAGGGCAGCGGCGTGGCCGACGGCGCGCAGGGACCGGACATCTCGACCATTCCCGCGATTGCGCTGCGGGGCATTGAGGTGCTGCGTGACGGCGCCGCGGCCCAGTACGGCTCGGACGCCATCGCCGGCGTGCTGAACCTCCTGCTCAAGGACGACCGCGCGGGGGGCAGCCTGGAGCTCAACACCGGCACCTA
>JAPOWL010000436.1 GCA_026707615.1 Acidobacteriota bacterium
CGCTAATCGTCGCCGCGACCGCCAGGGCGCGCCGCGGCCTCCGCCTGGCGTCCAGCCAATCCTACGGGAGTGCGCACCGCCCCGGCTGCGCAGACTCTACTGTCGGCCCACGATGTCCAGCAACCCGAGGGTCAGCCATGGTACATAAGTGATGAGCAGCACGCCAATCGCCAGGATCACCAGCAGCGGCACCGACGCCCGGTAGACCTCCAGCAGCGGCCGGTCGAAGCGGTAGGAGGCGAGGAACAGGTTCAGGCCGACCGGCGGCGTGAGGTACCCCAGCTCCAGGTTGGCGATGAAGATGATGCCCAGGTGCACGGGGTCGATGCCGTAGGCGGCGCCGATCTCGGCGATGAGCGGCACGACGATCACGATCGCCGAGAAGATGTCCATCACGCAGCCGACGATGAGCAGGAAGACGTTGAGGGCCAGGAGGAACAGCAGCGGCGAGTCGATCCGCGCCTCGGTCCACTCCAGCAGCCGGAACGGGATGTCGACGTCCACCGTGTAGGCGGTGAAGCCCTTGGCCACGGCGAGGATGATGAGCACCCCGCCGATCAGCACGACGCACTCCCGGAACGACTCGCGCAGGCCGGCCGCGAGCCGGTAGTCGCGGTGGATGACGCCCGTCACGAGCGCCGCGTAGAGCGCGGTGACGGCCGCGGTCCCGACCAGCGTGGCCTGGCCGCTCAGCAACGTCCCGATCACGACGAGCGGCAGCGCCAGCTCCCACTTCGCCTCCCACAGCGCCGCGCGCGCCTCCCGCCCCGCGAACGCGTGGCGGCCGGCCCCGGTGACGATCCCCTCGCGCATCCCCCACGCCGCCACCAGCCCGATCAGCAGCAGCCCCGGCAGGATGCCGCCGACGAAGAGGTTCTCGGGCGCCGTCTGGGCGACGATGGCGTAGAGGATGAGCGGCATCGCGGGCGGCAGCAGCAGCCCCAGCGAGCCGGAGGCGGTCAGCAGGCCGATCGAGAACCGTTCGCGGTAGCCGTCGGCCAGCAGAGCCGGCAACAGCAGGCCGCCCAGGGCCAGGATGGTCACCCCGGAACCGCCCGTGAAGATGGTGAAGAAGGCGCAGACGACGGCGCAGACGACGGCCGTCCCGCCGGGCACCCAGCCGACGAGGGCGCGGAAGACGCGCAGCAGGCGCTCCGACGAGCGGCCCTGGGCGAGCAGGAAGCCCGTCAGCGTGAAGAGCGGTATCGCCGGCAGGTGCGGCTCGGTGGCCAGGTCGTAGGCGTAGAGGGGGACGGCGCCGGGGTCGAACCCGTCCACCATGTAGAGGAAGGCGGCCGCCCCGGCCAGCACCGTGAAGATGGGCGCCCCGGCGAGCGCGGCGGCCACCACCAGGACCACCCACGGCCAGCCGGGACCGCCCGCCAGCGTGCACGCGGCCTCTTCGCCCGCCGCGCACGCCGCGCCGATGTCGCCCATCCAGACGCCGGCCGCCATCCCCGCCGCCGCGGCCGCGCGGGCGCCCCAGCCGCCCGAGCGCCAGGCCAGCCGCACCGCGATGACCGCGAACGCGAGCGGCAGCACGAGCTGGAAGCCCCACGACGGCACCCCGAGGGCGATCGGCCGGCCCATCTCCATCTCGATGGCCACGACGTCGACGGCCGACCGGGCGAGCAGGGCGGCCACCCCGGCGCCGACCGCGGCCGCGAACCCCTGCGCCACCTGCCGAACGACGCCCTCCGGGATGAACGTGGCGGTGGCGAGCGCGATCAGCCGGTTCCGGCGCGCGGCGATCGCGGCCCCGAGGAACCCGACCACCAGCGTCAGGTGCTCGACGAACGGGATCGACCCGGGGATGCCGCCCGCGAAGAAGGGGCGCACGACGATCTCGGCCAGCGGCAGGAGCGCCATCACGGCGAGCGCCCCCGCGGCCAGCCACTCCTCCCCCGCGTGGAGGGCGGTCACGACGGGCTCGGAGCGACGCCTGAGGGAAGCCAATGCGTTCGTCATTCTCGGTCCCGCACATCATACGCCGCGAACGGGGTCGCGATGCGGGCCGCAGGACGGCCCCCGGTAAGCCTCGAACGGCGGCCCCGAGGAGATGCTCGAACGGTTCCGCGACCCCGAGACCGTCCGCCGTCAACGTGGAAACGCTGGAGATGCAGCGTTCGTGCTGGTGCCGCGGAACGGCTGTATCGGGCCTACCCCTGCTGTACACTGTGCCTGCGGTTCGGAGGACGAGCACGAGCCTGGAGCCCTGAGCGGTGCCTGACCGTACCAACGGAGCACGGAAGGACAGGGGCGCCGCCGTTCGCCGCCCGCGGACGTTCCGCGTACTGGCTCTCCTGTTCGGTACGCTCCTCGCACTCGCCTGTCTGGAGACCGTGGCGCGGGTACTGCCGGTCAACGAGGGCCCCCGGGCGTTGTCGGTCAACGACGCCAATCCGATCTTCCGTTATCGGCCGAACCGGGAGTTCGTGTGGTCGGCGGGGTGGA
>JAPOWL010000681.1 GCA_026707615.1 Acidobacteriota bacterium
ACGCCAGGGGCACCGTCACGAAGAGCTGCTCCGCGGCCAGCGGCTCGGCGCGCCGCGACTCCGGAAGATTGACCGGAAGCCCCCGTTGCATCATCGGTGCCGTCACCATGAAGATGACCAGCATCACGAGCATCACGTCCACCAGCGGCACGACGTTGATCTCGGACAGGGAGGTAGCCACCGGCCGCCGGCCACGGCGGCGCGCCCCGCTCATCGACTGGTCCCCCCCCGTTCGGACGGTCGGCATCCCTTGTGCTCGCGCCCCTCAGGGCGAGAAGTTGCGTTCGGCGATGTTGAGAAACTCGAGCGCGAAGTCGTCGATCGCCGACGCGACGACCTTCGTCTTCTGCGTCAGGTGGTTGTAGAAGTAGACGGCCGGAATCGCAGCGAAGAGGCCCGCCGCGGTAGCGACGAGCGCGTCCGCAATGCCGGGCGCGACGACCGCGAGGCTCGTCGAACCGGTCTCGCCGATCCCCTGGAAGGCGATGATGATCCCCCAGACCGTCCCGAAGAGCCCGATGAACGGCGCGATGCTCGCCGTCGTGGCCAGGACCGGCACGTGCCGCTCCAGGCGGACCATCTCGACGCTGGCGGCCCGGAGCAGGGCGCGGTCGAGGGCATCGAGACTGCGCAGGGCAGGGCGCGCCGCCGCGTCCCGGTACCCGCCGGACCCGTCGTCGTCGCGCGAGCGCCTGAGCTGGGCGTTGAGCTCGACGTACCCGGCCTGGAACACGCCGGTCAGCGGGCTGGCCGCGAGGGACTTGCAGGCCGCCTGTACCTCGGAGAACCTTCCGCTCTTCCGGAAGACGTCGATGAACGTCTCCGTCTGGCCCTCGATCTGCCTGAACTGCCACAGCTTGAAGACGCTGATCGCCCAGGAGAGGATCGAGAGAAGCAACAGCGAGAGGAGCACGCCCTGCGAGAGGAGCGACGACTCGGCGATCAGGCCGAGGAGACCGGTCCCGAAGCCGCCTTCCGGATCGCTCACACCTGGCGCCTGCACGATCGCAAAGGCAGAGTATCCGAAGATACGCACCTCGATATTCCTTGGACGATGTACGTGGACACTAGCGCGCCGCTGGGAAAGGCGCAGGCTCCCGAAGCGTACCACGCGACCGACCGCCCTGTCAAACGCTGTGATACACTGGCCTCCCTATCCCTGGATGCCCGCCGCGTGCGGGTACCGAACGTGCCGCCGCGAGCGGTTCGGCCATGATTCACACCCTGCGAATCCGGAATCTGGCGATAGTGGAGGAGATCGAGATCGAGTTCGGGCCCGGGTTCAACGTGCTGACCGGAGAGACCGGCGCCGGCAAGTCGATCATCGTCGGAGCGCTCGGCGTCCTCGTCGGCGGACGCGCGTCGAGCGACCTGGTGAGGACGGGAGCGGAGCGGGCCGTGGTGGAAGCCACCGTCGATCTCCCGGCGGACGGAGCCTCCGTGATTCGGAGGGAGATCGTCGAGCGGGGACGCGGGCGCATGTTCATCGACCGGGCACTGGCCGCCGCGGCCGACCTCCGGGAGCTGGGCCGGCGGTTCGTCGACATTCACGGGCAGCATGCCCATCAGGCGCTGCTCGATCCGCGCAGCCACGCGGACTTCCTCGACGCCTACGGTCGGCTCGGCGCCCATGCCGCCGACGTGCGCGCGAGGTTCCGGGCGTGGCGGACGGCCTGCGACGAGCGGGACGGTGCCGAGCGAAACGAGCGCGACAGGCAGGACCGCGCGGAGCTGACGCGCTTCCAGCACGACGAGATCGAACGGGCCGCACCGGAGCCGGGGGAGGACGAGCGCCTGTCCGCGGAGCGCACCCGCCTGGCGAACGCCGAGCGCCTCCGGCACCTGTGCCACGAGGCCTACGCCACGCTCTACGAGCGGGATGATGCGGCGGTGGCCCTGCTCGCCCGGGTCTGGCAGGGGGTGGCGGAGCTGGCCCGGCTCGATCCCGCTCGGTTCGAGCCCTACGCCGCGGCACGCGACGCGGTGGATCCGGTGCTCGACGACCTCGCGACGCAACTGCGCTCCTACGGCAGCGCCGTCGAGATCTCGCCCGACCGCCTGGCGGACGTCGAGGCGCGCCTGGCCGAGCTGGAGCGCCTGAAGAAGAAGTACGGTCCGGGTCTGGACGAGGTCTTCGCGCGACGCGCCGCCCTCGCGGGGGAGCTCTCGGCGACCGACGACGCGAAAGCCCGGAGGGCGCTCTTCGACGAACGGGTCCGGACTGCGCGCGACGCCTACCTGAAGGCGGCGCGCCGGCTGTCGGCCGCCCGCGTGCGCCACGCGCGCACGCTGGGCGCCCGGCTCGTCGCCGAGCTGGCCGAGCTCGCGATGCCGAACGGGCGCGTCGAGGTGCGGATGGAGACCGACCTGCCCGAAAGCGGCTGGACGGAACAGGGTCCCAGACGGCGGCACTGGCCGCACCGGAGACGGTCGAGGCCGTGTTTAACACGCT
>JAPOWL010000605.1 GCA_026707615.1 Acidobacteriota bacterium
GTCCGCGAGCGCCTGCTCGAACGGCATCACGAAGTCCTGCACCGGGCCGGCCGCGCGCTGGAGGAAAGCGGCCGAGACCTGGTGCGGCCCGGCCGTGATCGGGATCGGCGGCGTCCGGAGGACGTCGGTCGTCCGCAGCTTGCGGTCGAGGTCGACGAGCGCCACCCGCTCGCCGTCGATGGCGATCTCGACCTGCTCCCCTTCGGCGGGGATGTTGTCGCCGAAGAACGCCCCGATGCTGGCGAAGTAGAACGACAGGCGGAACACGTAGTCGCCGTCGGCCGGGAAGTGGTGGCGCACGGCGATGCCGCCGCGCGTCCCGAACGGCGTCCCCGGCACGTGGCGCATCTGGGAGAACGCCTGCGGCACCACGTAGGTCGCGACCGACGGCGTCGCCTCGGGATCGCCTACGGCCAGCCGCGCGATCCGCCCCGCCGCGGTCAGGTAGCTGTCGATCAGCGTCGGCGACACCGTGAGGACGTCCGACATGTTGTCGTAGCCCTGGCTCATGTCGTCCGGCGGCAGGAGCGACGCGACATCGATGGCCACCCCCGTCAGCTCGCGCACTGCGTTGGCGTACTCCGTCCGGTTCAGTCGGTGGAGGATCGGGCGGCCGGGGCTCGGCGCCGCCTCGGCGGCGGCGTCGATGCGCGCCTCCAGATCGCCCACGAACGCGTCGAGCGTGGCGTGGTCGGGGCGGGGCCGCCCCTCGGGCGGCATCATGCCCGACCGCAGCTTCAGGATGACCTTCTCGAAGGTGGCGGCGTCCGCGGCGGGGTCGGCGGGATCGAGGGCCGCGAGCGACAGTCCCGCGGAGCGTGTCCGGTCGTTGTGGCACCCGATGCAGTACTGCTGCAGCAGGCCCCGTCCATCGACCGCGACCGGCGGCGCTGCGGCCCGCGCCGGAGCCGCGGCGCCCGGCACGACGACCGCCAGCACGCCTGCGAGCAGCGCGCGACAGACCGGCCGAACCGCGGCAGTGACCGACATCGTCGGAGATCCCCTGATTCGCGGAGGCGCGGGAGCCGGGCCGGCGCGCTCCTCCGCCGACCCTGGGGCCGGACGCGGCCCAGCGGGGATTGTAGTGCAACGAGCCGTCGGCGAGGAGTCGCCGCCTACTTCAGGCCGTGCTCGGCCTTGAACGCGGGCCAGTGGCGCTTGAGGGCGCGGAAGGCGTCCAGGCTCTCGCAGCGGAGGAAGGGGTTGGTCCGCTTCTCGAGTCCGAGGGTCGAACTCGGGCGCACGCCGTAGTCGTGGCCGGGCCAGAGGGTCGCATCGTCGGGATACGCGGCCAGGACGCGCTGCAGGCTGTCCCACTCGGTGGCGGCGTCCTCGTCGGTGCGCGTCCCGCCGACCTTGCCGACGAAGACCAGGTCGCCCGTGAAGAGGAGGCGGCAGGTCGGCTCGTAGAGGACGAGGTGGTCGGCGGCGTGGCCCGGGACGTGCAGGCACTCGAGGGTGAACGCCCCGACCGCCAGCCGGTCGCCGTCGCCGAGCGCCACGGCCGGGTCGACCGGGCAGGCCGGATGCGCGGCGACGGCGGCGCCGGTCAGCCGCACCGCCTCGACGTTCCCCTCCGTGTGGTCGGGGTGCCCGTGGGTGTTGATGACGTGCGTGACCGTCAACCCCTGCGCGCGGGCGCGCTCGACCAGCACCGCCGGCGAGTAGGACGGATCGATCAGGACGCCCTGCCGCGCCTCCCGGTCGCCCAGCAGGTAGCCGAAGTTCCGGTCGCCGCCGACGCGCACCTGCTCGAACACCAGTTGCATGCGCGTATTATGGTGCGCTCGGAGTCTGCGCCGCAGAACGTGTCGTGAGGAGTCGTGCTCGCGCAGCCTCTCGACGCGCCCGCTGGGGCGCGGCGTGGCACTCCCGTGTGACGATGAGACTCCACTGGCTGCTCTTCGGGCTCCTGCTGGCGATGTGCGCCGTCGTCGGCGCAGCCTTCGTGATCGCGAGCGACCCGCCGGCCGCCGCGGCCGACGGCACGATCTACCCGCGCGCGGGGTTCCCGCATCCCGACTTCCCGTCGATGGACGCCGGCGGGCCCGGCGCGGCCCGGCACGGACCGGTCCTCGCGGTCGCCTGGGTGTTCGCGATGCTCCAGACCGCCTTCCTCGTCGGCTGCCTGGCCTTCGGCGTCCGGCGGCGCGAGCGGGTCGGCCCGATCGGCTGGCGCCTCGCCGGCTGCGGCGTCGGGCTGGCCGGCATCCTCACGGTGATGGTCCTGACCTACGCCAACTACATGGCGTCGCCGGCACCGGGGCTCGTGCTCGGGATGCCGCTGCCGACCGCCTGGTTCCTCTACGTCCTCTGGCCCTTCCAGCTCGCGTTCGTGCTCGTCTTCGTGCTGGCGTTCCGCGGCACGGTGGTCGACGACGGGACGCTCGCGCGCTTCCGGGCGATCGTCGACGCTCGCCGCGCCGGGGGCGAGCCGCCCGC
>JAPOWL010000473.1 GCA_026707615.1 Acidobacteriota bacterium
CTCGGGAACCGGAGAACTGGGATCCGGCCGCGGTATGGAAGCACCTGCGCTACCGCACGGCGGACTGGTGGTTCTGCAATGGGAGGCCCTTCCGGCCGTACACGCACGACTGCGTCGGCGGGAACACGAAGTTCTGGGGCAGCGTCCTCTACCGCCTGCGAAGGGAGGACTTCGGACTCGTCGAGCACGCCGGCGGCGTCTCGCCGGCCTGGCCGATCGACTACGACACGCTCGCCCCCTACTACGAGCGGGCGGAGCGGCTGTACCAGGTACACGGCGAGGCGGGCCTCGACCCGACGGAGCCGCCCCGCGGACCATACCCCCACCCGCCGATCCCGCACGCGCCGGAGATCGAGGAGATAGCCGACCGCCTGCGCGCCGAGGGGCTCCACCCTTCGCCCCTGCCGCTGGGGCTGATCCGGCCCGGCGAGGCGGACGGCTGCATCCTCTGCGATACCTGCAACTCGTTCCCGTGCCGCCTGCACGCGAAGAGCGAGGCAGAGGTCTGCTGCGTCGCGCCGGCGACCAGGCATCCCAACGTCACGCTCTGGACCGGGGCGCGAGCGCGCCGGCTGGTGACGGATGCGCCCGGCCGCCGGGTGACCGCGGTGGAAGTGGTTCGGAACCGGGAGACCGTGCTCGTCGAGGCGCCGCTCTTCGTCGTCTCCTGCGGCGCCGTGAACTCGGCGGCTCTCCTGTTCCGATCCGGGAACGATCGGCACCCGGACGGACTCGCCAACTCGTCCGGGCTGGTCGGCCGGCGCTACATGGCGCACCACGCGACGATGATGCAGGGGTTCCACCCGTTCCGGCGGAACCGGGCGGTCTTCCAGAAGACGCTCGCGATCAACGACTTCTACCTCCGCGGGCCGGACGGCGGGCCGCCGCTGGGACAGATCCAGTCGCAGGGGCGGACGCACGCCGTGATGGCGCAGACCGTCGTGCCGTGGGTCCCCCTCCGGGCATACGCCGCGTGGGTGGCGCGCGGCGTCGACTGGCTGGCGATGACCGAGGACCTGCCGCGGCCCGAGAACCGGGTGACGGTGGACATGGGCGGCCGGATCCGCCTGCACTATCGGCCTGACAACGTACGCGCGCACCGGCGCCTGGTGCGGGAGATGCGGCGGATCCTGCGCCGGCTCGGATTCTGGGTCGTGATGACGCACTCCCACGGCGCGAGGAACACGACCCACCAGTGCGGCACGGCGTGCTTCGGCAGGGACCCGCGGACGTCCGTGCTCGACCCGTTCTGCCGCTCGCACGACGTCGACAACCTGTTCGTGGTCGACGCGTCCTTCTTCCCGTCGTCGGCCGCGGTCAACCCGGGTCTGACCATCGCCGCGCAGGCGCTGCGCGTGGCCGATCACATCGCCGAGACCGATCTGCGGGTCGGCGCCGCCTCGAGGAGCCTGCCGTGAGAGTCCGATCCTTCAGCCATGCCGGCATCACCGTGTCCGACTTCAACGCCGCGGTGCGCTTCTACTGGGACGTCTTCCGCTGCCCGCTGGTCGGGGTCGCGGAGCAGCCGCCGGAGCGGGTGCGGAGCTTCTTCGGGGTCGGCCGCGACGACCCGGCCCCGAGCTGCAAGGTGGGCTGGATCCGGGCTCCGGGCGGCGCGGTCCTCGAGATCTTCGAGTTTCGGCCGCAGCAGCCATCCATCGACGTGCCCTGGAACCGCGTCGGCCTGACCCACATCGCGTTCAACGTGCGGGGGACGCGGCGGTGGCACGCGTATCTCCAGGCGAAGGGTGTCGAGTGCGTCAGCGAGCCGGAGCGCTCCCCGCGCGGCCACACGTTCTTCTTCGCCCGGGACCTGGACGGCAACCTGATCGAGTTGATGGACCTCGGCTACATGCACCATGTGCTCGCCTGGCTGGGCCCGTTGGGCGGCTGGCTCTTCCGGCGCGGGAGGTACCGGCAGTACTACGAGTGACGGGCCGGGTGGCTGAGGGCACGGCACCGGCGGCGGCTCCGCGGCGGCCGGCGACTATACTGGGCGGACATCAGGAGGGTGACATGCAGGCAGCAGGGAAGGCGATGGTGAAGGTGGCGCTGGTCGCGGTGGTGGCGGTGGGGATCGGCCTCTTCGCCGGGGAGGCGTCGCGCGGGGCGGCGCCGGCGGAGCTGACCGGCGCGGACTACGCCGAGATCGAGCGGCTGTACGGGCTCTACAACCAGGGCGCCGATTTCCGGGACGCCGAGATGTGGCTGTCGGCCTTCGCGGAGGATGCCGTCTTCCGGACCGGCCCCGGGCAGGAGCAGCGCGGGATGGCGGAGCTCAGGGCCGGCCGCGAGGCGCGCAACCAGGGCCAGACCGGCGACAACGGCCGCCGGCACCTGAACAGCAGCTTCGTGATCACGGCCACCGAGGACGGGGCGAAGGGCCGCGCCTACTGGGTGCTGAACGACGTCACCGGTCCCGAGCCGAGGAC
>JAPOWL010000676.1 GCA_026707615.1 Acidobacteriota bacterium
TTCGTCGCCTGCGACGTTCGGCGCCCGAACGCCAGGTTCGACCGCTTGTCCGGCCTCGTCGAGGCGCAGGAAACCGGGCACCCTGCCCACATTAGCACGCCTGGTCCTGCACGAGAATCCGCTGACACCGCCCTCCTCATTCCGTCCGACCCCGGCTTGACACCCCTCGTCGCTGTCGCGATGCTCCTCGCCTACGATCGCAGGCTGCGCCATCGCCATGATGGCCACCGCCGGAGCCGACATTGGGTCCTCAAGGAGCGAATCAAGGCCCTCACGGAAGCCCCTGGTCGATGCCGCACGGCCCGCGGCGCCGTTGACACGCACGACAACAAATAGCACACTGAATCTGTCGTGCAAGAGATTGCCTCAACTCTCCAGAAGCGGTACCCGCACCTACAGTTCGGTCGGCATTGGGAGCTCAGCCCCGATGTGCGCTATCAGCTTGGCCAATGCGACGCCATCATTCGGGCGATCAGAGAGACGCCGCTGAGCCCGGACCACGGCAGGGAGCTCAGGATTGTAGCGCTCAAGAAGGGGGCCCAGGCGACGACGGCGATCGAGGGCAACACCTTGACCGACGAGGAGGTGAGCCGGGTGGCCGCGGGCGAATCGCTGCCGCCCAGCAAGGAGTACCAGGAGCGGGAGGTTCGCAACGTCATCGACGCCCTGAACGGCATCCTCGCCGACGTCGTTGAAGATGAGTTGATTCCCCCGGTCTCGCCGGGGCTCATGCTCAGTTTTCACAAGCGGATCGGTTCCGAGCTTGGCGAACACTTCGATGCGATCCCCGGCCAGTTCCGCACCGACGAACGTTCCGTCGGCCCCTACAAGTGCCCGCGCGCGGCTGACGTTCGTCCCCTCGTCGATCTGTTCTGCGAGTGGCATCAGCGGGGGTTGGCGTCGAGACACGATTCGGCGACCTTCGCGGACGCGGTGATTCAGGCGATCGTGACCCACGTCTACGTCGAGTGGATTCACCCATTCGGGGACGGCAACGGACGAACCGGGAGGCTGCTTGAGTTCTACCTGCTACTGCGCGCCGGCAATCCGGACATCGCCTCGCACATCCTGTCCAACTTCTACAACGAGACGCGGCCTGCGTACTACCGACAGCTTCACCAGGCGAACAAGAACCGAGACCTTGGCGAGTTCATCGCATACGCGGTCGAAGGCTATCGCGATGGCCTGCTCGAGATCCTGAAGAGGATCCAGGGGATTCAGTTCAGGATCGCTTGGCGGACACTCGTTTATGAACGGTTCGCCAAGCAGGGGTACCGGAAGAAGGGCGTCTTCAAGCGGCGGCGAGATCTGATGCTCCACTTCCCGTTGGACAAGACCGTCCCAATCGAAGTCGTGCCGCTGCATTCCATCGACCTGGCACGAAAGTACTCGGCGTTGACGAGCACAACGCTCCTCCGAGACGTCAAGATCCTCGTCGACATGGGCTTGGTGGTGCCGGACCAGTCGGCACGAGGCTACCGGGCGAACACGGACCTGCTCCGCCGCCGGATGCCGGCGCGACGACCCTGAGCGCCAATGACGCTCGCAGGGCGAAGCCCCTACACGCGCAGGCGACATCGTTCCGGCGGCGCCGGGGCTCACGGGGCGCCCCGGTCGGCGGCGGCGGGTCGATCGGACGCCGCCGAGTCGGCGCTCCCCTCGGCGAGCGCCGCGAGGGCCTTGCCGACGCGCACGTACTCCTCGTAGCGGCGCTGGTAGTCCTGCAGCTTCTCGTCGTCGAGGGCGGCCAGCCGGGCCTGCCCCGACGCCGTGTCCACTTCCCCGCTACCCCGGAGCTCCGCCTCCAGGGCGCTCGCCCGCTGCCGGAAGCGAATGTCGTGGGCCCGTTCCCACGCGAGCCAGTCGGCCGTCCAGCGCGCGTGGGCGTCGTCGACGACCTCCCGCGGAAACGGGAAGGGTCGACCCGTGCCCTGCTCGATGGTTCGGACCGCATCCGGCAGGACCTCCCGGAGCGCCGTCGCCACGCTCCGCCAGCCCAGCAACTCGCGCCCGTCCGCGCGGGCGACGGCCGGCCCGACGCTGGTGAGCAGCAGCGCGGCCAACTGCTCGCGGTGCTGCCGCAGCCGCTCGCGCCGCGCGCGCTCCGCCACCGCGAGGACGACAACCGCCAGGGCGGCGACGAGCGCCTCGATCATGGGGCCGCCCGTCTCCCTCGCGCCTCCGCGCGGCACGCGTGCGGCGCCGCGGCCTCAGTAGCGGAGCGCGGCGAACACGTCGTGCCCCGCCAGTCGCGCGCGGCCGTCGAGCGCGCCGAGCTCGATGAGGACGGCGAGCCCGTGGACGACGGCGCCGCGTCCCGCCACCAGCTCCACCGTCGCCTGCGCGGTGCCCCCCGTCGCCAGGAGGTCGACGACGCCGAGCACGCGCTGGCCGGCTTCGAGGGCATCCTCGTGCATCTCGACCGCGTCCG
>JAPOWL010000320.1 GCA_026707615.1 Acidobacteriota bacterium
AGTTGCGGCGGTCGCTCAGGCGCATCGGGAGCTCCACGGACCACGGCGCAGTCCAGGTGGTCGGGTCGGTCACCGTGAAGCTGTAGAGCAGGGTTCCCTCGTCGACGCGCTCGATCCGCTCCTCGAGGTGGAGGTTGCGGGTCGAGTTCCGGAAGCTCGTCTCGCGCAGGAAGTTCTTCGTCTCGACGACCAGCGTGTCGCCCTCCCAGTGCCCGCGCGAGACACCCGTCCACTGCGGGATGGCGCCGTGATCGCGGCCGTCGAGGGGGATGATGCGCGGGTTGTGCACCATCTCGTTGAACAGCACCACGTGATCGGCGGTCTGGAAGATCTGCACGTTCATGTTGTAGGCGGCCGGGAGCATCGGCGGCCCGGAGTTGAATCCGGTGATGCAGCGCTCGCCGAGGGGACGGTCCTCGGGGCCCTCGGTCGGCCGCTGGTTGATGTGCAGGCGCTCGGCGGCGCGTGCCTCGCCCTCCGCCGTCAGGGCCGGGATGCGGCCGTTCGGCGGATCGACCACCAGCGAGGTCCGCCGCGTGGCGACGACGTCGGTCCCGCGGTCCCACCAGAAGTTGTTGTAGGCCAGGGCGAGGTCGCGGCTCTCGCGGGTGCCGTTCACCGTGCCGCGATCGGTGGTGATCTCCTTCTTTTCTTCACGATCGAGGTCGGCGTTGTTGGCCCGCACCCGTTCCGCCGCGTAGGCCGCGACCTCTTCCTCGGTGAGGAATTCCTGGTCGGCGAGATCCTCGGGCCGCTCGAGCGGCGTGACGGTACGGAAGTCCCAGACCCCGCTGATGTCGGGGTGGCCGTCCGGGGTCCGGAGCGGCTCCTCTGCTCCGCCCGACTGGGCGGCGGCGCCGCCCGAAAGCAGCAACGCCACGGCGGTGACGCCGGCGACGGTGACGACGGTTCGCATCTTCATTGCCTGCACCTCTTTGAAGGAATGGGGGCTCCCGTAGGAACGTGGTTCAACCCTGCGTGATCAGCCGGCGCAGCCGCGCGACGCCCTCGCTCGCGGGGCCGACGACCGGGTCGGGGCGGGCCGCCGCGCTGCGCGGCAGGATCCGCTCCATCGAGAACAGCGCGAAGAGCACGGCGGTCCCGGCCTCGACGGCGCGAACCGCGTCGAGGACCAGCTCGTCGTGGCGCGCGGGGTCGCCGCCGACCAGGGCGTCCATCGCCCCGGCGACGGCCTGGCTGGCGATCGTCACCGCGCGGCCCCGGCGCTCCGCCTCCTGCCGGATCTCCGCCGTCAGCAGCGTCGCCGAGTCGGGCGCCGTCGCCAGCACGTGGAGCGGCCGGTCGAGCTCGAGCGCCCGCTCGATGATGCCCTCGAACGAGGTGGCCACCGGAACCTGCATCCCCTGCCGCGCCCGGCGGGCCGCCTCGCCGAAGAACGAGCCGGTCACGATGATCCCTTCGGCCCCCGTCGATGCGCTGTACTGCACGAGCCGGTCGACGCGGCGCGCGAGCTCCGCCTCGTCGGCGGTGCCGCGGCTGCGGTCGAGGTAGAGCGAGCCGTCGAGCAGGTGCGCCACGTCGGCCGTCGACCAGTTGCGGTCGAACGCCATCTGCGTGGTCGGAATGGCGTTCATCAGCGCGTGGACCGCACCGACCCGGTAGCGCCGCTGGACTGCCATGACGATCCTCCCCCGTCCGGCCCGCGGCCCGCCGCGCCAAAGGCGGCCGCGGGGCGCGTGCCATCTTACTACCCTCGCCGCCGCTGTCCCGCGTCGGTCCGGTCGGTGCGCGCGGTCTTTCCGCGAGGGCGGCACGCGGGCTCTGGCGCGCCCGCGCCCGTGCTACGGCGCAGATCCCTGCTCGGGCATGAGCGCGAACGTCCAGATGGAACCCCCGGCCGGGACCAGGCCCCGCGCGTAGCGGTTGGCGAGCCCGCCCCCGAGCCCGGAGGCGACGGTCACCTGCTGGCGGCCGTCGAGGGTGTAGGTGATCGCGGTCGCGTTGACGCTCGAGCCGGTCTGGAACTCCCAGAGCGTCTCCCCGGTCTCCTCGTCGAGCGCGATGAACTCCCCGGTGATCTTTCCGCTGAAGAGCAGCCCGCCCCCGGTCGCCAGCACGCCGGCCGAGCTCGGGAAGTCGTGCATGGGGATCTCCCACCTCTTCTCGCCGCTCAGCGGATCGATCGCGACGATGTGGCCGAGCAGGTCGCCGGACTCGACCGGCGGGAAGCGGTTGGTGACCCCGGTGGAGCTGGCCCCGAGCACGAACTCCTGCGGCTCGGGGAGCAGCCGCTGAATGCGCGGCACGTGCCACGTCGTCGAGTAGATGAGGCCCGTGCCCGGGTTGAAGGCGATGGGAACCGCGTTGGTGCCGCGCGACGGCCAGATGTAGACCTCCTCGCCAGCCAGGAAGTCCCGGTAGAGATCGGTCAGCACCGGCCGGCCCGTCTCCAGGTCGATGTGCGTGGCCC
>JAPOWL010000641.1 GCA_026707615.1 Acidobacteriota bacterium
GCACCCTACCTGAACGCCGCTGCCGTCGGGCGCTCCGCCGTCGGGCCGCGCGAGTTGCTGCAGAGCTTCCTGGCCATCGAACGGGAGGCGGGGCGCGAGCGCCCGTTTCCGCGGGCCCCGCGCACGCTCGACATCGACCTCATCCTCGCCGGCGACCTCGTCGTGCTGCGGCCGGACCTCGAGGTCCCGCACCCACGCTTCCGGCACCGTCGCTTCGTGCTCGAGCCCCTCGCCGCCGTCGGACCGGACCTCGTCGATCCGGTGAGCGGCCGTACCGTGCGCGAGCTTCTGGCGGACCTCGACGCGATGGCCCGGGTCAACCGGCCTCCGGAGCCGGGAACAGGGTGACGGCCCGCGGGTAGCGTCCCGCCACAGGAGGGCCGGCTGTCCCTCACCGGGATCGCGCGAGCAGGCCGTCGATGCCCCAGCGGCCGGTGCCGCGCACGGCGAAGTAGAGGAATACGAAGCAGAAGAGAACGGCCGGCTCTCCCTGGTTGACGAGGGGGAACAGGAACGCCCCGCCGCGGGCCACGTGGCCGAGGAAGTAGGCCACCGCCATCTCGCCGCTCGCGACGAAGGCGGCCCGGCTCGTCCAGAGCCCGACCGCGATCAGCGCTCCGCCCACGAGCTCGATCACTCCGGCGAGGCCGATGAGCGACACGAGGGCGACCGGGTCTCCGTCGCCGGGGAAGCCGAGCAGCTTCTGCGCCCCGTGCAACGCGAACGCGTAGCCGGCCACGATCCGGAGCGCCGCGTGGACGTGGTCGCCGTACGGCTGGAGGAAGCGCATCAGGGGAGCTCCTTCCGGTAGACGAGGGTCACCGCGACGTCGCCGAACGGCATGGTACGGGTCGACTCGACCGTCATGGTTCGGCCATCGGCGCTGAGGCTGCGCCGCTCCGTGAGCGGAATGGAGATGTCCCGAAGCAGGCGCGGGATGTCCTGGGTGCCCTCCGTGACGATGGTGGCGCCGTCCCACCTCGACGTCGTCGTCAGCTCGCCTCGGGGCATGGGATTGACGCTGCTGCTGCCGTCGAGACGGTAGCGCAACGTTTGCGAGCCGTCCTCCCTTCGCTGCTCGACGAACAGCGTGTCGGACGTCTGCGTGACGATGAGCGTCTCTGCAGGGCCGCGCACCGTCTGCTCACCCCGGCCGAAGAGGCGCCCGATGCGCCGGCCGCCGCCTTCGGGCCGCTGTGGCAGCACGCTGGCATCGCGGTCGAGCTGCCACGAGCCGGAGAAGTCCGGCTGCTGTGCACCCGTGGTTGCCGCGGCGCCGAGCACGAGGGCGGCGACGAGACCGGCTGCCATGTGGATACGCATGCTGCTCCCTTCCGTGACGGGACCGAGGGCGCCGCTCCGGCTACTCGAAGCGCAACGACTCGATCGGATTGAGCTGCGCCGCCTTGCGGGCCGGATAGAAGCCGAAGAAGATGCCGGTGGCCCCCGCGAAACCGACCGCCACGGCGACCGCGTCGGGCGGGATTGCGGTCGGCCAGGCCATGAAGCGGGTCAGGCCCTCGGAGAGCGAGAAGCCGAACACGACGCCGAAGAGGCCGCCCACCAGACTGAGGGCGACCGCCTCCACGAGGAACTGCCGCAGCACGTCGGCCTTCCGGGCGCCGACCGCCCGCCGCAGGCCGATCTCGCGCGTCCGCTCGGTGACCGACACGAGCATGATGTTCATGATGCCGATGCCGCCCACGATGAGCGATACCCCGGCGATGCTGGCGAGGAGACCCGTCATGGTCTGCGTCATCGACGTCCGCATGCTCATCATGTCGGCCTGCGTGCGCACCATGAAGTCGTCGTCCTCGTTGGGGGCCAGGCGGTGCTCCTCCCGCAGCACGGCGGTGATGTCGTCCGCCACGCGGTCGATCTCGTCTGCCGACGCGGCCGAGATCGTGATCTCCGAGATGTTGGTTCCGTCGCGGCCCCGCAGCTTCTTGTTGACGGTCGTGTACGGCACCAGGATGACGTCGTCCTGATCCTCCCCGAACTGGCCCGCCCCCTTCGTGGCCATGACGCCGACCACCTGGAACGACTGGTTCCGGATGCGCATGCGCGCGCCGACCGGGTCGACGCCCTCGCCGAAGAGATTGTCGCGCACCACCGAACCGAGCACCGCAACCTTGGCGGCGCTCTGGACGTGGGTCGACGTGAAGAAGGTGCCGAGCGCGACGTCCCAGACCCGGATCTGCGGATACTCGATGTCGGCCCCCTGGATCGTCGTCGACCAGTTCTGGCTCTCCGCGATCGCCTGTTCGCGCGTCCGGACCCCGGCCGACAGGTAGTCCACGCCCGCGACCCGCTCGCGGAGGGCCTCCACGTCCTCTGCCTTGAGCCGCGGCGACTGCCCCATGCCGAGGCTCACGCCGCCCCGCCGGAAGTTGCCGGCGCGGACCATGATCATGTTCGT
>JAPOWL010000643.1 GCA_026707615.1 Acidobacteriota bacterium
CGTCCGCGCCTGCGGACGTGCCCCTCGTGGAGCCGGCGGCCGCGACCCCGCCGGCGAGTCCGACCGACATGCCTGCTGCAGCCGCACCGGCCGCGGCGCCGGCGATACGGGTGCGGGCGATGCCGGACCTCGGGACGCAGGAGATTGCCCCGGGGGCGCGGCCCGCGTCCGGGACGGTCGTGCGCTGCCGGCTGCACCCGGACGGCGGCACCCAGCGGATCGCGGTCGGCGCCACGGCGGAGAACTGGGGCCGGCTGGTCGCCGGGGAGCGGCGGCAGTCGTGACGCACTCGACGCCGACCCTCCGCGACCTGTTCGCGCTGGCCGACGGCGCCAACGCCGCGGCGCTCGTCGGTGCGCTGGAGGCGAGCCCCGCGCTCACGACGCTGGCGGGAGGGCTCGCCTCGGCGACCGGTCCCGACGCCTGGCACCATGCCGTGCACGGCGTCGCCGGCGCGATCCCCCACCTGCTCGACATCGAGGTCGGCACCATCCTGGTGGGAGCCTGGGCGGGCGAGAGCGAGCTCGGGCGTTACACCGACCCCCAGCGCTACGCACCCGGCGAGGTCGTGCACGTGGAGCTGACGCCCCACGTCGTCACCTCCGAGCACCGCCCGAGCGTCGAGCTGGTCGTCAACGACCAGCCCTGCGGCCAGCTCGGCCTCGCCGTCTCGGTGACGCTGCAGGTCGAGGGAGCGTCGCTCACGATCACGGACGGCAGGATCTGGCAGGCCGCGCCCGGCGCCTGCACCGCCACGGGCCGCATCGCGTGCGACACGCAGGTGCTCGTCGAGTGCCCTCCCACCCGCGCGGAGCTGCCGACGCCGCTCGTCTTCGCGGAGCCCGTGCCGATCGTGCAGGGACAGGCCGGGTGGGACGAGACGCCGCTGACCTGACCGGCGGTGCGCCCCGACGCACCGTTACGGCAAACCGAACACGAACAGGTTGTTGCCCGCGCTCGGCCGGAGCTCGGGCGTCAGGCGGATGAAGCCCGACGCGGTGCCCGCGGTGCCGGTGCTCACCGCCACGTACTGGCGGCCGTCGACGGCGTAGGTGATCGGGAAGCCGGTGACCGGCGAGCCGAGGTTGATCTCCCACAGCACCTCGCCCGTCTCGTCGTCGAAGGCGCGGAAGCGGCCGTTCACGTCGCCGCCGAACACGAGGCCGCCGCCGGTGGCGACCAGCGACATGGTCGCCGCGCGCTGCTCGTGCAGCCACTCGGTGGCCCCGGTCTCGGCCGAGATGGCCTGGACCGTCCCGAGCTGGTCGGTGCCCGGGGCGAACTCGTTGCGTACGGCGAGGGCGTAGTGGATCTCGGCGTCCCGGGTGGCAAGCATGCGGGCGCAGGTGTTGCGCAGCGGCATGTACATGGTGTTCGTGCGCGGGCTGTAGGCGCCGGCTTCCCAGTCCTTGCCGCCGAACCAGGACGGGCAGGCCAGCACCTGCTGCCCCTCGGCGCCGAAGATGAGCTCGGCGTTCTCGGTGACGTCGCCGGTGGCGCCGTCGATGTCGCTGATCACGTTCTGCGTCACCGTCGGCCGCGCCCACAGGAACTCGCCCGTCTCGCGGTCCAGCGTGTAGACGACGCCGGTCTTGCCGGGAATGCCGGTCAGCACCCGGCGCGCCTCGCCGGGCTCGAGCCGCGGGTTGATCCAGCTCACCGCGGCCGGGTCCGGGGCCACCGCGGTGTCGACGAGCAGCCGCTCGAAGGGGTGGTCGAGGTCCCAGTGGTCGTTCAGGTGCTGGTAGTACCACACGATCTCGCCGGTGTCGCCGTGGAGGGCCAGCGTGGAGTTGTGGTAGAGGTAGCTGTTCCCGACGCCGCCGAGGAGGAACTTGGGCGCCGGCGACGTGACCGACGTCCCCACGTAGACCAGGTTCAGCTCGGGGTCGTAGCTCGGCGCCATCCACGACCCGACGTGCACGCGCTCCTCGTAGGGGACGCCGCCCCAGGTCTCGTCGCCCGGCTCGCCCGGGGCGGGCACCAGGCGGCGGCGCCAGACCTCCTCGCCGGTCTCCGCGTCGTGGGCGGTGATGACGCACGCCTCCGGCCCGCCGTGGGGCCGGCAGCTCCGGCCCGAGATCGCCTTGCCGCCGGCGACGATCGGACCGGACGAGTGGCGGGCGGGGTTCACCAGGTAATCGAGAATCTGCGTCTCCCAGGCCAGCCGCCCGGTCTCGGCGTCGAGCGCGTAGAGGAAGTTGTCGGCGCCGGTATCGATGATGCGGTTCCCGTAGATCGCGATGTTCCGGTTGGTCGACGCCCCGTTGACGTAATCGTTGATGTCCTCCGGCAGCTCGCGGCGGTACTCCCAGCGGAGGTCGCCCGTGACCGCGTCGATGGCCTGGATGACGTCGTTCGGGTTCGGCATGTAGAGCACGCCGTCGTAGGCGAGCGGCGTCCCCTCCTGCGTT
>JAPOWL010000172.1 GCA_026707615.1 Acidobacteriota bacterium
TCGTCACGCCATCGTTATGCCATATTCCGCAAAATTGTACAAGTCAAAAAGTTGACGCTCTTGCCCTGGCCCGCTAACCAAAGACTCCGGCTCGTCTTGGCGCTGGACAGGGCGGAGGAGTTCGACGATTCGGAGTTGGTTGGCTATGATGCGACATTCGACGGAGAGGCGCGTTTTGCGCCGGGAGTGAGCTGGGCCCACGGTTGTTGCCGATGTGGAAGCCACGTTGCAGTGCTTCCGCTTCCGCTTGACAATGGGCGCGGTAGGAGGCTACCGGTGACGGTGGTCGGCGTTACGTTGGACATCTCTTTTGTGAGCGGAGAATCCGATCACGTGGAGTTCTTTCGCTCAGTCATCGGTTTGGAAAACGCCAACGAAGGGCAGTTCGAGGAATTCGCGGGATCCGCGTTTCCGGCCCTCGACTGGGCGGACGGCATTTGGCGGGGGCTCAAGCAGTTCAGCCGTCCTTATGCCGCCGTCCGGGAGGAGTTGGTTCGCTGTCTGGGTGGCCTCAGTGATTACGGTGCGGCCTGCTTTCAGGAATACGGGGCGGGTGACCCTCGTGAACTGGCGGGCGTTTTGTCGGCCAGGGTCGGTGCGGCAGTTTCTGATGAGAATGGTCGTACCAAGCGGAATGCTGAGGCGCGTCGGGACCGTACGCGGCACCACCAGGGCGTTGAGAAGGTGTTTTGGTGGCATGTCAAACTGCGGCCCCATGTGGATCGGATCCATTTTCGATACGAAGCCGGTTCAGGTGGGTACCGCCAGGGCCGGATTGTCGTGGGTCTGTTTAGGGACCACTGCATGCTGCCGGGCGGGGGGTGACGACCATGAGGGCGCGCATGCGCGGGATGGTGGCGCCGGCGGTGCTGGCCGTGCTGGCGCCGGCCGCTGTCGCAGCGGCGCAGGCCCCAGACCGCTACGGCGTCGCCCTGCACGCCGGCGACGTCATGGTGCCGATGCGCGATGGCGTCCGCCTCGCTACGGACGTCTACCGGCCGGCCCGCGAGGGCGTTGCTGTCGAGACCCCGTTCCCGGTCCTGCTGCAGCGCACCCCCTACGGCAAGGAGGGGCGCGGGCTCGTCGAGCGCGCCGCGTACTTCGTGCGACACGGCTACGTCGTCGTCCTGCAGGACACCAGGGGCCGCTACGAGTCCGAGGGCACGTTCTCCAAGTACCACGACTTCGACGCGACGGACGGCTTCGACACCGTCGAGTGGATCGCCGCGCTCCCCTACACGGCCGGCGACGTGGGCATGTTCGGCACTTCCTACGGCGCCCACACCCAGGCCGACGCGGCCAAGTTGAACCCGCCGCACCTCGGGCCCCTGTTCCTCAACCAGGGCGGCATCTCCGACCCCTGGCTGCACAAGGTGCGCAACCACGGCGCGTTCGAGCTGGGGCAGCAGCTCGGCTGGGCCTTCGACCAGCTCCGCCTGTCGCCCGATCCGGTGGTGCGGGCCGCCTTCGAGGCCGAGGAAGTGTCCGACTGGTTCGCGGCGATGCCCCTCCGCCGCGGTCTCAGCCCGCTCGCAGCGGCGCCCGAGTTCGAGGACTACGTGCTCGACCAGCTCACCCGCGCCGACCACGACCGGCCGGACGCCGACGTCCGGCACTGGACGCGCCTCGGCGTGAACTGGAGCGCCTACTACGGACGCACGGCCGACGTCCCCATGCTGCACGTCGCCGGCTGGTACGACCCCTACGTCGGCAGCATGTTCGAGAACTTCGTCGGGCTGACGCGGGCCAAGGCCTCGCCCGTTCATCTGCTCGTCGGCCCCTGGACCCACGGGGCCAACACGCGGTCGTACGCCGGCGACGTCGAGTTCGGCCCCGACGCGGCCATCTCCGACTTCGCGACCGGGTTCCACCGGCAGTGGTTCGACCGCCACCTGAAGCAGGTGCCCACCGCGGTCGACGACTGGCCGCCGATCCGCCTCTTCGTCATGGGGACCGGCGACGGCCGCCGCGACGCCGCCGGCCGGCTCCATCACGGCGGCTACTGGCGCGACGCCGCGGCCTGGCCCCTGCCCGAGGCCGAGCCCACGCGCTACTACTTCCACGCCGACGGCACCCTGAGCCCGCGCGAGCCCGCCGACGCGCCGCCGACCACCTACACCTACGACCCCGGGCGCCCCGTGCCGACCATTGGCGGCTCGTTCTCGGGGGTGCTGAAGCGCGGCGCCTACGACCAGCGCGAGCGCGAGTTCAAGGGCCTCGGCGGCGGTTCGGAGAACGGCTTCTACGGCTCGCGGCCTCCGTACCTGCCCCTCAAGTCGCGGCCCGACGTGGTGGTGTTCCAGACCGAGCCCCTCGAGGCCCCGGTCGAGGTCGTCGGCCCCATTCGGGTCACCCTGTACGCGTCGTCGACCGCCGTCGACACCGACTTCACGGTGAAGCTCGTCGACGTC
>JAPOWL010000197.1:0-4282 GCA_026707615.1 Acidobacteriota bacterium
CGCCGTTCTACGGCGCAGACTCCTAGCGCCGCCAACCCGTCGCAGGCTCCGGGTCTCCTAGAAACCGAAGGCCTCCACGCGCTCCCGGGCCTCCTCGAGGGTCATGCCACCCTCCCGGAACGCGACCAGGTCGCGCGCCGCGACGCGAAGCCGGCCGTCGCGGCCGTCCAGCCCCGTGGCGTCCCGCGCCCCCACGGTGAGCAGGGCGTCCTCCGGCAACAGCGCGCCGAGAGCCGCGCCCCCCAGAACGAGGGCGTCCGTCAACGAGACCTGCAGCGCCTGCCGGTACACGCGGAGCGGATCGACGACCACGCGGCCCGTCGCGGGCGCGGCCCCGTCGCCGGCCACGCTCGGCGCGTAGCGGGGATCCGGGGAGGGGCGAGGGGCTCCGCCGGCGACGCGTTCCAGCGGGGTCGAGCGCGACCCGGAGAGACCGCCGGCGGCGCGTCCGCCGGCCCGGCCGGCCGGCGGGAGGTCGGCGGGGAACTGCCGGCGCAGCATCTGCAGCGCGATGTCCAGGCTCAGCTCGAACGGATCGAGCCGCTGCATGGACCAGACGATGCTGCGGCGCAGCACGGGATACTCCACGTCGAAGAAGACGCCGTAGCCCTCCAGCCGAAAGCCCCGCACCTGAATCGGCCCGGCGAACAGCACCAGCCCCGGACCGCCGGCGGGGACCTGCCCCTCGACCGCGCCGGCGCTCCGCCTCACGGCGCCGGCGAGCACCCTCTCCAGCGCCTGGATCTGCGTGCGAACGGCGAGTTCGTCGCCCGCCGGCGGGGCGGACGGCGGCGGCTGGGCCGCGACCGTTCCGGCCACCACCACGGTGCCTGCCGCGAGTGCCGCCGCGCGCGTCAGTGCGATTGCGACCATCTCCCTTGCTCCACGCTCCACCGGGGCCCGCACTTCGGTCAAGGCGCCGAGACACGGACGAGATAGTCCGTCAGCGCGCCCACTTCCTGCTGGATGCGGATCTGATCCTCCCGGCGCTGCAGGTCGAACTCCTGGGCCAGCCCCAGCAGCCGAGTGGCGAACTCCTGCTCCTGCCGGCGCTCGCTCTGCTCGATCAGCGTCCGGATGCGCTGCATCAGCACGTCGTCGGCGGCTTCCGGCGCGGCCCGTCCGGGAGCGGCAGCCGCGACCGCGGTGAGCGGGCGATCGGCGACCGGCCGGCCCATCCGGACGACCACTCCGTCCCCTTCCCAGCGGAAGTCGAGGGCGCCGACCGCGAGGGCCGCCACGATGCCCGCGGCCGCGGCGGCGACGCCCCACGCCCGGGCCCGACCGGGTCGCCTCCACCACGGCACCTCGTTCCGCGGCGGGTCGGACACGATGCGGAAGCCCAGCTCGGCGTCGGGCGGCGCCCAGGCCGCCAGCGACCGGCGGACGGAGCGCAGTGCGCCCACCTCGGCCGCGCAACGCTCGCAGGAGACCAGATGGGCCTCTATCCGCCGACGCTCGTCCGCCTCGCACTCGCCGTAGAGGTACCCGACCAGGTCCCCGCGCCGGTCGCAGATGGATGTGGCGTCCATGTTCACTCGCTGTCGCGCACCGGCACGGGGCGCGGGAAGGACGTCGGGCGCGGCTCCGGGAGAGCGCTGCCCGAACGAATGCCGCGGCGCTCGAGGCGCCCGCGCAGCGCCGCCAGGCCCTGGTACACCCGGGTCTTCACGGTGCTCAGGGGGCAGCCCTGCAGATCGGCGATCTCCCGGAAGGTCAGGCCGTGGTACTCCTTGAGCACGATTGCCGTGCGCTGCTCCTCCGGCAGATCCGCCATGACCCGCTCGACGGCGCGCCCCAACTCCCGCCGCACGACCGCCTCCTCCGCCGCGTAGCTGTCCGGATCGGCCAGGACGTCGAGCGGCCCGGCATCGGCGTCCACCGGCGGCGCGACCATCGTAACGCGCCGTTCGCGGCGTATCCAGTCGCGGCACAGGTTGAGCGCGATGCGGTACAGCCACGACGAGAACTTGGCCTGCCCCTTGAAGCCCCCGATCGCGCGAAAGGCCCGCAGGAAGGCCTCCTGGCAAACGTCGCGGGCGTCGTCTTCCTGCCCCAGCACGCGGTACGCGAGGGCGAAGATCGGCCGCTCCCAGCGCACGACGAGCTGGTTGAAAGCGTCCGTGTCCCCGCCGGCGGCGAGGGCCACGAGCTGGTCGTCGGTGGTCGTCATGGGGGTGTCGGGTGTCCTCGCTCCCTGTCCTTATAGACGGAGAAGGGACGGTTTCGGACTGCGCCGCGGCACGCGCGACGTTGCGTTCTGCGGCGCAAGCTCCTACAGTGGATCGACTCCCCCCGTCATGCTCGACGAGACGTTCCTGACCACGGACGACGTGCTGGGCTATCTGCGCGTCAACCTCCGTACCGTCTACCGGCTGATCAAGGCCGGCAAGATCCCCGCCGTCCGCGTGGGCCGGCAGTGGCGCTTCCGCAAGAGCGACCTCGATGCCTGGCTCGAGAGCCAGCGTGCGGGACGCGCGGCGGCCGCGAAGCGCCGCCGCGTGCTGCTGGCGACCGAGGACGACGAACCGGACCGCCCGCTGACCGCAGCCCTCATGGCGGCGGGCTATGACATCGCCGCCGTGACCGACGGCCCGGCGGCGCTGGATCGGCTGCGGCGGAACGGCGCCGATCTGCTGATCACCGGACTTCGGCTGCCCGGCATGGACGGGCTGGCCGTCATCCGCGAGGCGCGGCGCGCGGCCCCGCAACTGCCGGTCATCATCCTCACCGCGTTCTCGAGCGAGTCCTCCGCCATCGAAGCCGCCAACCTGGGCGTGGCCGGCTACCTGACGGCCCCCTTCACGACTGCCCGGGTCCTCTCGGCGACCGCCAGGGTGTTGGGCGAGTAGTTGCTGCAGATCACGGATCTCCACAAGGCGTTCGGCGACCGCGTGCTCTTCGGGCGGGTGAACTGGCACCTGCAGCCCGGGGACCGGGTCGGCCTCTGCGGTCCGAACGGCGCCGGCAAGACCACGCTGCTCCGGATGCTGTCGGGCGAGCAGACTCCCGACGCCGGCACCATCGCGCGACCGAGCGGCCTGACGATAGGCTACCTGCCGCAGGACGGCCTGACGCACCACGGCCGCAGCCTGTTCGACGAGGCCTCCCTCGCCTTCGACCGCCTGCTCGCCCTCAAGGCCGAAATGGAGAGCCTGGAGGCGGCCCTCGCCGACGATTCGCGGCGGGGGGCGGAGCACGAGACGCTGCTGGCCCGCTACAGCGAGGTTCAGGAGGCGTTCCAGGCGGGCGACGGGTACGGCATCGAGGCGCGCGTCCACGGCGTGCTGCGCGGGCTCGGCTTCGGCGCCCTCGACCTCGAGCGGCCGACCGAGACCTTCTCCGGCGGGTGGCAGATGCGGATCGCTCTCGCCAAGCTGTTGCTCCGCCGCCCGGGGCTCCTCCTCCTCGACGAGCCGACCAACCACCTCGACCTCGACGCCCGCACGTGGCTGCAGGAGTTCCTCGGCAGCTATCCGCACACGGTCGTGCTCGTCTCGCACGACCGGTACTTCCTCGACAGCGTCGTGACCTCGATCGCGGAGGTCGGCATGCGGACGCTCGCCACCTACCCGGGCAGCTACAGCGCCTTCGTGGTCGAACGCGACCGGCGGTTGGCGCGACTCCGGGAAGCCAGGCGGCGGCAGGACGAGGAAGTGGCCCGCATGAGGATCTTCATCGAGCGCTTCCGCTACAAGGCGACGAAGGCGCGGCAGGTGCAGAGCCGCGTGAAGATGCTCGAGAAGATCACGCCCATCGAGGTGCCGGCGGAACGCAAGCGCGTGCACTTCAAGTTCCCGGCCAGCGTCCGGAGCGGCCGCACGGTGATCGAGCTCGCCGGCGCCGTCAAGCGCTACGGCGACGTCCGGGTGTTCGACAGTGCCAGCGTCCACATCGAGCGGGGCGATCGCGTGGCGCTGGTCGGCCCGAACGGCGCCGGCAAGTCGACGCTGATGCGCATGCTCTCCGGCGTCGAGGCGCCCGACGCGGGGACCCGCACCGAGGGGCACAACGTCGTCGCGCAGTACTTCGCGCAGGACGAGGCGGCACGCCTCGACGGGAGCCTCACGGTCTACGACACGCTCACCGCCGGCGCGCCGCTCGATGCCGTGCCGTCCGTTCGCAACATCCTCGGAGGCTTCCTCTTCACCGAGGACGACGTCTACAAGCGCGTGCGGGTCCTCTCGGGAGGCGAGCGCACGCGGCTGGCGGTGGCCCGCATGCTGCTGCGCCCGTCGAACACCCTGCTCCTCGACGAGCCGACGAACCATCTCGACATCGC
>JAPOWL010000197.1:4292-17576 GCA_026707615.1 Acidobacteriota bacterium
GACGGACGTCCTCCTCGATGCGCTCACCGACTACGGCGGGACGCTGATCTTCGTTTCTCACGACCGCTACTTCGTCGATCGGCTGGCCACGCGCGTCCTCGACATCGGTAACGGCGGGGCCAGCCTCTACCCCGGCAGCTACGAGGAGTTCCGCTGGCACAGGGCGCAGGCAGCATCCGCACCTCCTGCCGGCGCCGGGGCTGCCGCGACCGCCGGGAAGCCGCGGCGAGGCGCAGGCACCGACCGCCGCTCCCGTGGCGCCGAGCGGGCGGTGCCGCCGGCCGGCACTTCCGGGGGTGATGCCCGCTCGAGGAGCGCAGCCGAGCACAAGCGGCAGCAGGTCGCAGCAAGGCGCCAGGAACGGCGCATGGCCGCGTTGCGCAACCGCATCGCCGAGCTCGAGCGGCGCATCGCGGAGCGCGAGGAGGCCGTCCGGACGCTCGAGGCGAGCATGGCGGCGCCCGGATTCTACGAGAACGCCGAAAAGGCGCAGCAGGCGGTGGAGCGCCACCAGCGGCTGATGTGGGAAGTGGGCGACCTGATGAACCAGTGGGAAGCGCTCGAGAGCGAGGCGGCCGAGCAGGCGGCCCCGTCCCCCTGACCGCCATCCCCTACGCGCGGGGATGCGAGGAGTCTGCGCCGCGAGAACTGCGACGCAAGGTCCCCTGCCCGCGCAGACTCCCAACAGCCCCGCGCTACGCGCGGGGATGCGTTTTGCGATACAGGCTGGTGATCCGGGCCGCGTCGACGTGGGTGTAGCGCTGGGTGGTGCTGACGCGAGCGTGGCCCAGGAGCTCCTGGATCGATCGCAGGTCCGCTCCCCGCTCCAGCAGATGGGTGGCGAACGAGTGCCGCAGCGCGTGCGGGCTGATGCCGAGCCGGGTGCTCGTGAGCGCCACGTACCGCCGCACGAGCCGATCCACGCTGCGCCCCGAAAGCCGCCCGCCCCGGTAGTTGACGAAGAGGGGGTCCCGCCCGCGGTCGGGCGCCTCGGGGGCGGCGGCCGAGAGGCGGTGACGGACCGGCAGGTAGTTGCGGATCACCTCTCCCGCGCGGCGATGGAACGGCACGATTCGCTGGCGGCCGCCCTTGCCGCGCACCCGCACGAGACGTCCGCCGAGGTTGACGTCGTCGAGATCGAGTCCGACCAGCTCGCTCAGCCGCAGCCCGGACGCGTAGAGGAGCTCGAGGATGGCGCGGTCCCGGCGGCCGAGCGGGGTTCGGGCGTCCGGCGCGGCCAGCAGCACGTTCATGTCGGGGATGTCGAGATGCGCCGGCATGCGGCGTTCCGGCCGCGGGGCCGAGACGAGCGCCGCCGGGTTGTCCTGGAGAACGCCTTCGCGCCGCAGGTAGCGGCAGAAGGACCGGATCGCGGCCAGGGTGCGCGCCGACGAGGCTCGGGCGCGGCCCTGACCGTACAGATCCGCGAGGAAGGACCGGATCAGGCGGTGGTCGAGGTCGCCCGGCTCCGGCTCCCGCCCGATCTTCCGGCGCGCGAAGTCGAGGAACTGCTCGAGATCGCTCGCGTACGCCCGCAGGGTGTGGGGCGATACGTTGCGGTTGAACTGCAGGTAGTCAAGAAACTCGCGCTGCAGGCTCTCCATCGACGCTCTCCCCGGTCGAGCGCCAGGCCTCCAGGTCGGCGAGCGCGCGGCGCGCGAGAGCCTCGCGCCGCGCCGCGCGCCCCCGCGGCGGCCGCGCCTCCGACGGTCTGAGCCCGAACGCGATGTTGGCGGGCTGGTAGTTGGCCGGGCTGGCGTGCGACACGTAGTGCGCCAGGGCCCCCAGCGCGGTGGTTCGCGGCAGCGCGCGGGGCGTCTCCCCGCGGGCGAGGGCGGCGGCGCCGATGCCCGCCATCAGGCCGGACGCCGCCGACTCGACGTAGCCCTCCACCCCGGAGAGCTGCCCTGCCACGAAGAGGGCCGGCCGGGCGCGCATCTGCCACGTCTCCCGCAGGACGGCCGGGGCGTTGATGTAGGTGTTGCGGTGGATCATCCCGAAGCGGACGAACTCGGCCCGCTCCAGCCCGGGCACCATGCGCAGCACGCGAGCCTGCTCCCCCCACTTGAGCCGGGTCTGGAAGCCGACCAGGCTGAAGTGATCCGCGGCCACGTTGTCCTGGCGCAACTGCACGACGGCGTACGGCCGGCGTCCCGTCGCCGGGTCGGTCAGCCCGACGGGCTTCATCGGCCCGAACCGCAGCGTGTCCACGCCGCGGTGCGCCATGACCTCTATCGGCAGGCAGCCCTCGAAGAACGGCGTGCGGTCGAAGTCGTGCAACCCGGCCACCTCGGCTCCCAGCAGAGCCTCGTGGAAGCGCGCGTACTGTGCCGCGTCGAGCGGGCAGTTCAGGTAGTCGCCGGCCCCGGCCTCACCTGCCCCCCGTGACGCCCCTGCCCCTCCGCGTCCGGCAGCCGCATCGGCCGCCGTGTGCCGTCCGTGCCGGGACGCCCGGAACACGACGCCGGAGTCGATCGAGTCCGCATGGACTATCGGACTGATGGCGTCGAAGAAGTAGAGACGCTCGTGTCCGACGAGCGCCGTGAGCTCGTCCGCCAGGGCGTCGGAGGTCAGCGGCCCGGTGGCGACGATGACGGGACGGCGGACGTCCTCGGCCGCGGGCACGCCCGTCACCTCGCCGCGGTGAATCGTCACGAGCGGCTCGGTCTCGAGCGCCTCGGTGACGCCGGCGGCGAAGCGCTCCCGATCGACGGCCAGCGCGCCGCCGGCCGGCACCCGCGTCGCGTCCGCGACGCGCATCACCAGGGAGCCGAGCTGCCGCATCTCGGCCTTGAGGAGTCCGACGGCGTTCTCGAGCCGGTCGCCGCGGAAGGAGTTGCTGCAGACGAGCTCGGCCAGCCGATCGCTGCGGTGGACCGCCGTCGGGCGGACGGGGCGCATCTCGTGGAGAGCGACCGGCACCCCGCGGCGGGCCGCCTGCCACGCCGCTTCGGTGCCCGCCAGCCCCCCGCCGACGATGCGAATCACGGCACGCCCTCGAGGGCCGGAGCGGCGCCGCCCCGCCCCGGCTCAGCCGGCCGCCCGCTCTTCCTCGGCGCGAAGGTAGTCGCAGTCGTCATTGTGGCAGAGCAACTGCCGGCCCCAGCGCTTCGTGACCTTCTCGAGCAGGAAGGGCGCCCGGCATTTCGGGCACGGCGTCGCGAGCGGCTTGTTCCAGAGCGTGAAGTCGCACTTGGGATAGTTGCTGCAGCCGTAGAAGACCCGCCCGCGGCGCGACTTGCGCTCCACCAGGTCGCCGCCGTCGCGCGGGCACGGGACGCCGGTGCTCTCGAGCTTCACATAGCGGCACTTGGGGTAGTTGCTGCAGGCGGTGAACTCGCCGAACCGCCCGTGCTTCACGATCAGGTTCGCACCGCACTTCGGGCAGGGCTCGTCGAGCGGCCGATCCGGCTTTGCCGCGGCCACGCCCTTGGCGGTGGTGATCAGCTTGCGCGTCGTCTTGCACTCCGGGTAGCCCGAGCACGCCAGGAACTGGCCGAAGCGGCCCCGCTTGACGACCATGGGCCGGCCGCAGTTCTCGCAGACCTCCTCCCCCTCGTCGGCCGCCGCGGGCTCGGACGGCGCGATCTCCCGCGTGTTCTGGCACTCCGGGTAGGCACTGCAGGCCAGGAACATCCCGAATCGACCGACCTTGAAGACCATCCCCGACCCGCACTTGTCGCAGGTCTCGTCGCTCGGGAGCCCCTCCACCTTCACGTTGGGCATCGCGGTCACCGCCTTCTCGAGGTCGGTGCGGAACTTCTCGTAGAAGCTGGCCAGCGTGCCCTGGTAGTCGGCGCGGCCGTCCGCGATGCGGTCCAGGAGACCCTCCAGGTCCCGCGTGTAGGCCACCTGGATGATGTCGTCGAAGCTGCGGGTCAGCAGATCGGTGACGAGCCGGCCGAGCTTCGTCGGCTTGAAGCGCCCCTCTATCTTCTCGACGTACTCCCGCATCTGGAGCGTGCCGATGATCGATGCGTAGGTGGTGGGCCGCCCGATGCCGTTCTCCTCGAGCTCCTTGACCAGCGTCGCCTCGCCGAACCGCGGCGGAGGCTGCGTGAACTTCTGCTCCGGCCGGAGAGCCCTGAGCTCGAGGCGCTCGCCCTTCCGCATCTCCGGCAGCAGGCCGCCCGTGGCCGCGTCGTCCGCGCCCGGTCCGGCATCGGCCGCCTCGGGCCCCGACTCGGACTGCTTCGCCCGCTCGTACACCGCGAGCCAGCCGCTGAACTTCGGCACCGACCCCTTCGCCCGCAGCAGGTAGTCGCCGGCGCGGACCTCGACCGTCGTGTCGTCGAACGTCGCCGGCGGCATCTGCGACGCCACGAAGCGGTTCCAGATCAGCTCGTACAGGTAGGCCTGCTCCCGCGAGAGGTGCGGCCGGACCGCGGCGGGGTCGAGCGCCATCGACGTCGGCCGTATCGCCTCGTGGGCGTCCTGGGCGTCCTTCCCGACGCGGTAGCGCTTCGGTTTGGACGGCAGGAACTCGGGTCCGTAGGTGGCCGTTATGTGTTCGCGCACGCTCTCGATCGCCTGCTCCGAGACCCGCGTCGAGTCGGTCCGCATGTACGTGATGAGCCCGACCGAACCCTCGCCCGGAATCTCGATTCCCTCGTAGAGCTGCTGGGCGATCTGCATCGTGCGCTTCACCGGGAACCGGGAGGCCTGCTGCAGCTTGCTCGTGATGAACGGCGGCGCGGCGTGGCGCTTGCGTTCCTTCGTGGCCACCGAGTCGACGACGAACGCCGCCTTCTCGAGGTCGGCCACGACCGCCTTCGCCTCCGCCTCCTTGCCCAGCTTGACGGCCTGCTTCCCCTTCCTCGCCAGCCGGGCCTCGAACTCCGGCGGCTGTCCGGCCGCCAGACGCGCCGTGACGTGCCAGTACTCCTCCACCACGAAGGCGTCGATGGCCGCCTCGCGGTCGCACACGAGCTTCAGGGCGACGGACTGCACGCGGCCCGCGCTCAGCCCCCGCTGCACCTTGTCCCACAGCAGCGGGCTCAGCTTGTAGCCGACCAACCGGTCGAGCACGCGCCGCGCCTGCTGCGCGTCCACCATGCGCTGATCGATCTCCCCGACCCGGTCGAGCGCGGCCGACACGGCAGTGCGGGTGATCTCGTTGAACATCAGGCGGCCGACCTTCTTCCTGCCTCCGACCTCGCGCGCGAGGTGCCAGCCGATCGCCTCGCCCTCCCGATCCGGGTCGGTCGCGACGTAGATCCGGCTGACGCCCTTGGCGGCGTCCTTCAACTCCTTGATGACCTTCCGGCGAGCGGGAATCGGCTCGTAGGCGGGCGAGAAGCCGGCCTCCACGTCGACCCCCAGGCGGGTCTTCGGCAGGTCGCGGATGTGCCCCATCGAGGCGACGACCTTGTAGTCCTTGCCGAGGTAACGGTTGATCGTCCGGGCCTTGGCCGGCGATTCGACGACGACGAGAGTCTTGGCCATGGGTGGTACGGTTCCTTCCTGCTACGTTACCACCGGCGAGGGCAAGCGCACGAATCGACCGGCCCCGATCCGCGCGACGCGCCCCCGGAGCTCGAGCTCGGTGAGGTGCGTCAGCAGCGCCGGCAGCGCAAGCCCGGACTGCTGCGCCAGGTGGTCCACGTCGCAGGGATCGCCGGGCTCCATCCGGGCGAGGACGGGATCGGCCTCCGCGGCCGGAGCGGCGGCGCGGACGGCGGGCACGGCAACGCCCATCTCCTCCAGGACGTCGGCCGCCGTCTCGACGATGCGGGCGCCGTCGCGTATGAGGCGGTGGGCGCCTCGGCTGCGGCCGCTCAGCACGTTGCCGGGCACCGCCATCACCTCCCGCCCCTGCTCCGCGGCGAGGCGGGCCGTGATGAGCGACCCGCTGCGGACCGTGGCCTCGACTACGACGACCGCGCGCGACAGGCCGCTCAGGATGCGGTTCCGCCGCGGGAAGTGATAGCGGAGGGGCGGCGCCCCCGGTCCCAGCTCGCTGGCCAGGACGCCTCGTCCCCCGATCTCCTCGGCCAGCGACGCGTGCTCGGGAGGATAGACCACGTCCACGCCCGAGCCCAGCACCGCCGCCGTCGGCCCGCCCCCCGCCAGCGCCCCGCGATGAGCCGCCGCGTCGACGCCCCGCGCGAGCCCGCTGACGACCACGATGCCGTGCTCCGCCAGTCCCGCGGCCAACTGCCGCGCAACCGCGCAGGCGTACGAGGAGCCGGTTCGGGAGCCGACCACGGCGACGGCCGGCGCCGACAGCAGCGCCGATTCGCCCCGGACCCAGAGCGCCGCCGGTGGATCGTCGATCTCGGCGAGCTGCGGCGGATAGGCCGGGTCCGACCAGCCTATCGCCTGCGCACCGGCCCGGGCCCCGCGGTCGAGGAGCCTCGCGGCCCGGGCGCGCAGGTCCGGCAGGCGGGAGGCGAGCGCCGCGGGGGCCGTCCGGAGCAGCGCCGTCAGCTCCGCGAGCCCCGGCGCCCGCCGCTGATCCGCCGCGTCGCGACGCCGCCCGCAGGCGGCGAGAAGGCCCTTCCGCAGAGCGGAGTTGGTCAGGACGAGCGACAGCACGACCGCCTCGCTCAGCGCCTCCGACGCGTCGCTGCCCGCCACGCAATGACGCCGGAGCAAGAACCGTTCCGCACGAGACGGGCGGCCGCCGGCGGACCGGGCTTGCTCCCGTCGCCGGACCGTGACTATATTGGCCGAAGGGAGGTTCTTCGGGGAACTCGCGATGGTGGCAAGGTGTTTCGCGGCCGTGAGTCTCCTGTGGCTGCTCCCCCTGGGGTCCGGGGTGCTTGCCGACGAGCGCGACGACGCGCGGGCCCACGTCGAGTTCGGCATCTCGGTGGCGCAGGCCGAGTTGTGGCAGGAGGCGATCTACCGCTGGAAGCGGGCGGCCGAGATCGATCCGAGCTATGCCGCGGCCTGGAACAACCTCGGCATCGCCTACGAGCGAGAAGGCTTGTTCGACGAGGCGCTCGAGGCCTACGAGACGGCCCTCGACCTCGAGCCGGACAACCTTCTGATTCAGCAGAACTACGATCTCTTCAGGGAAATCTATGACCGGCTTGACGAAGACGTTCGCTAGGAGCTTGCGCCGCAGAACGCCAACGGAGTGCGTGCCGCGGCGCAAGCTCCTGGGACGGTGGGGGCTGGGGCCGACCCGGAGCCTGCGACGGGTTGGCGGCGCTAGTCTGGCGTTGCTGCTGGTCGGTCCGGCCTGCGCCAGCTACTACGAGATCCCCATCGAGACCCCGCTCAAGCCGAAGCTGGACGTGAGCCGCTTCCAGCGGGTCCTGATCGCGGGCTTCGTGGCGGGCGGCAGCGACGACGTCGACGCCAACCTGGAAACGGCGCGGCTGCTCCGAAGCCAGCTCCGCTCCGAGTCCCGACTCCAGGTGGTCGACGCGGAGGTTCTCGACCTGCTGACCGTCGCCCGCAACGAGAACGATCTGGACTACGCGGAAGACGGCAACGGCAACGGTAGCGGCTTCGGCGAGGACGACGAGGAGGTCGCGGGCGACCTGAGCGAGGAGGACCTCGAAGGGTACGAGCACATCTTCGCCAACGTCAGCTACTGGAGACAGCTCGGCGAGGAGCACCAGAACCCGCTCATCGTGACCGGGACCATCCACTTCACCCCGCATGCGCGCGCGGGGATGGTCACCAGCGAGCGGGAGATCTACGACGAGTTCGGCCGGCGCCGCGTCGTCCCGGTCCGCGCGTACCGTGATCGGCGCGGATTCGTGCTGAGCCCGAAGTTCATCTTCATCGACGGGCGCACCGGAGTCACGCTATACACGGAGCAGCACCGGGAGGAGGTGCTCTACGACGCGTCCTCGAACACGCCCGCGCTCTCTTCGTACTTCGAGCTGATGGACCGCCTGGTGCCGTCCTTCCTCGGCGCCCTCAGCGACCAGAGCATCCGGGGCTCGCGCATCCTGTTGAAGTAGCCGCCGGGGGCGGGCCGCTTTACAGGCGGGGCCCGAGCGGGTACGCTGTGCGTGGCAAGGTCGCCCGTCGGCGATCGGAGGTTGGGGCGTGTACGCGATCATCGAATCCGGAGGCCGTCAGGTTCGCGTCGAGGAAGGCGCCGTCATCCACGTGGATCGGCTCGACGCCCAGATCGGCGACGAGGTCGAGTTCAACCGCGTGCTCTTCGTCGAGCAGAGCGGCAGCTTCGTGGCGGGCACGCCGTACGTGAACGGCGCCTCGGTTTCGGGGCTGGTCGACGCCCAGACCCGGGGGCCGAAGATCCGGGTGTTCCGCAAGCGGCGGCGCAAGGCGTGGCGGCGCACCCTGGGCCACCGGGCCGAGTTGACTTCGGTGCGCATCGTGCGCATCGACGCCTGAGCGGGCGCAGGGCTTCCCCATCGGCACCAGAGGCAGGCATGGCGCACAAGAAGGGTCAGGGCAGTTCCCGGAACGGTCGGGACAGTCAGGCCCAGCGGCTCGGAGTCAAGCGGTTCGACGGCAACCTCGTTCTCGGCGGCGCCATCCTCGTCCGCCAGCGCGGACGCCGCTTCCGGCCCGGGCCGGGCGTCGGCCTCGGCAAGGACGACACGCTCTTCGCGAAGATCGCCGGGCGCGTGCAGTTCAAGGACCACGGTGCGCGCGGGCGCGTGATCAGCGTCATCCCCACGGTCGACTGATCGCCGCATGTTCGTCGACGAAGTCGACATCCAGGTTGCGGCCGGCGACGGCGGCAACGGGTGTGTGAGCTTCCGGCGCGAGAAGCACGTCCCCCGGGGCGGGCCGAACGGCGGCGACGGCGGGCGCGGCGGCTCCGTCATCCTGCGCGCGAGTCCGCACTGCAACACACTGGTCAACTACCGTTTCCATCCCGAGTTCCGCGCCCGCCGGGGCAGTCACGGCCAGGGGTCGAACCGCACCGGCCGGGCGGGCCGGGACCTCGTGCTCGAGGTGCCGCCCGGCACGCTGGTCCATGCTCGCGGCGACGACCGGCTCGAGAAGCTGGCCGACCTCGTGGCCGTGGGTCAGGAAGTGCGCGTCGCGGCGGGGGGGCGCGGCGGACGAGGCAACCAGCATTTCGCGACCTCGACGAATCGTGCGCCGCGGCGGGTCGAGACCGGCCAGGCGGGCGAGGTCCGCGCGTTGCGGCTGCAGCTCAAGCTGCTGGCCGACGCCGGCCTCGTGGGCTTCCCCAACGTCGGCAAGTCGACTCTGGTGCGGCGCCTTTCGGCCGCGCGCCCGAAGGTGGCCAACTATCCGTTCACGACGCTCACTCCCCACCTGGGGGTGGTGCGGCTCGACGACGAGCGGAGCTTCGTGCTGGCCGACGTCCCGGGTCTCATCGAAGGCGCGCACACCGGACACGGGCTCGGCCATCGCTTTCTCCGTCACCTCGAACGCACCAAGGTGCTGGTGCACGTGATCGACGTCTCGGCGGCCAGCGGGCGCGATCCGCTGGCCGACTTCGCCACGATCCGCGACGAGCTCGACCGCTTCCCGGTCGAGCAGTCCGGAGACGCCGGCTCCGACGCGCCGCTGGCCGACCGGCGGCAGCTCGCGGCGGCCAACAAGATCGACGTCCTTGCCGACCCGGGCCTCCTGGAGTCCCTGGAGCGGCGCCTGGCCGCCGAGTCCATACCGCTCTACCCCATCTCGGCCGTGACCGGCGAGGGCATCCGCCCGCTCCAGGAGGCGATCTGGGCGGCGGTGGCCTCCGCCGCCGACCCCCGGGGCCACGCCGAGGGCGAATGACGGGCTCGAAGCGGATCGGCGTGCTCGGCGGCACCTTCGATCCCATTCACGTCGGACACCTCGATGCCGCGGGCGCCGCGCGCCGCGCGCTCGACCTCGACCACGTGCTGCTCGTGCCCGCCAGGGTGCCGCCCCACAAGGCTTCGGCGCCGCTCGCCTCGGCCTACCACCGCTTCGCGATGGCGGCGCTCGCCGCGGCGGATCGGGCGGAGCTCCGCGTCAGCGACATCGAGCTCGACCGGTCGGGACCGTCCTACACGTCGCAGACGCTCGACAGGCTCGCCCGCGCCGGGCATCGGCCGGCGCAGCTCTTCTTCATCGCGGGGACGGATGCCTTCGCGGAGATCCCCGCGTGGCGCGGCTATCCCGACATCCTCCGCCGCAGTCACTTCGTGGTGGTGTCGCGCCCCGGGAACGCGGCCGACCGCATGCCGGAGCGCCTGCCCTCCCTGGCCGGCCGGATGCACTCGCCCGCGGGCAAGGCACCGGACGCAGGCACGGATGCGACCCGCATCTGGCTCGTCTCGGCGCGGACGCGGGACGTCTCCTCGTCCGACGTGCGGGCGTCGGTCGAGCAGGGGCGTGCGGTCGACGGGTTGGTGCCGGCGACGGTGGCCGCGCACATCGCCCGCCACCACCTCTACGTCGGATCGTGCGGCGAGCGCCTTGCATGACGATCCCCGCACTTCCCGAGACGGTTCGGCTCGCCGCGGCGACGGCGCACAACAAGAAGGCGTTCGACATCGTCGTGCTCGATCTGCGATCCCGTGGCGCGTTCACGGACCATTTCGTGCTCTGCTCGGGGCGCACCACGCGGCAGGTCAAGGCGATCGTCGATGCCGTCACCGAGCGGTTGCGCGAGGAAGGGCGGCGCCCGTCGCTCGTCGAGGGCTACGACCGGGCCGAGTGGGTGCTCATCGACTGCTTCGATGTCGTCATCCACGTCTTCACGGACGAGACGCGGCGCTTCTACGACCTGGAACGCCTCTGGGGAAGCGCCGAGCGCATCGAGTATCCCGTCGGGGAGGCGCTGCACGGTTGACCTGCGGGCCGCCGTCCGGCACCTGGTCGACGCGGTGCTGGCGGTGGTCTGGTCGCCCGCCTGCGCCGCGTGCGCGGCGCCCCTGACGGAACCGACCCGCGGCATCGTCTGCGGAGGCTGCTGGGACGCGCTGGCCCGGCCCGGAGGAGGGTTGGCCGGAGGCGGCGAGGCACCGCACCGCATCGCCGTCCTGACCGGTACCCCGGACGGCGGGCCGCGAACGGCGGGATGGGCGGTGGGGCCCTACGAGGGCCGATTGCGCGCCATCCTGCACGCCTTCAAGTACGACGGACACCGCTCTCTGGCGCGTCCCCTCGCCCGGCTCATGCGGCGGGCCGGCGCCGACCTGCTCGCGCAGGCGGACCTGGTCGTACCGGTACCGCTCCACTGGCGGCGCCGCCGGCACCGAGGCTTCAACCAGGCGGGCGATCTCGCTGCGCACCTCGGAGTGCCGGTGGCGGACGTGTTGCGCCGCAGGCGCGCGACGCCGTCCCAGGTGGGGCTGTCGCGGTCCGAACGTGCCCGCAGCGTGCGCGGCGCCATCGCGCTCTTCGCCGGATCGTCCCTCCGCCGGGGAAGCTCGCCGGTCCGCGGACGCTCGATCGTCCTCGTCGACGACGTCCTGACGACCGGTGCGACCGTCGATACCTGCGCGGCCGTGCTGCGCGCGGCCGGGGCGTGCCGCGTGCGAGCGCTCACGGTGGCGCAAGCCGCGGCACCACCGCCTGCGCAATCGCCTCCGCCACGACCTCCTCGGGATGCTCGCCGTCGATACGGATCCAGCTCGGGTCGGCCGCCTGCCGCAGGTAGCTCTCCCTGACCAGCGACAGCAACTGCAGGTCGCGCTCGTAGCGGTCGCGGCCCGTCGCCTTGCGTTCGACCGCCGTCGCCGGCCCGACGTCGAGCAGCACCGTCAACTGCGGTTGCGGCAGGAAGCGCTGGAGCGACGCCAGCCACGCCGCGTCCAGGCCCTGGGCCTGCCCGTAGGCGACGCCCGACGCCACGTAGCGGTCGAAGAGCACGACGATGCCTGCCTCGTGCCACCGCTCGATGTCGGCCTTTCGCTCGTAGCGGTTGGCGACGTACAGCAGTTGCATCACCTCCGCGCTGTAGTCGCGCTCGCCCTGCAGGGCGCGAGCGATCTCCTCGCCGATGGTCGTGCCGTAATCGGGGAACGAGACCACCCGCGAGCGGGTGCCGCCGGCCCGCAGGCGGTCCCGCAGGCGCCGCGCCTGCGTCTCCTTGCCGGACTGATCGAGACCTTCGAAGGCTATCAGCATCGGTGACTCACGCGAGGCGGGCCGCGGGAACGGCGCCGCCGTCCCCCGCCGCCGGCTCGCAGGCCAGCAGATCGTCGACGGTCTGGCGGCGCCGGACGAGGCGCCAGCCGCCGCCGCCGACCAGGGCTTCGGCCGGCACGGGATGGCGGTTGTAGTTCGAGGCCATCGCGGAGCCGTAGGCCCCGGCATCGAGCACGGCCAGCACGTCGCCCACCTCCGGCAGGACCATCCGCCGGTCGAGACCGACGATGTCGGTCGTCTCGCAGAGGGGTCCGACGACGTCGCAGGTAGCCTGCGGTCCGGAACGCCGAGCGACCGGCGCGATCCGGTGGTAGGCGTCGTAGAGCGCGGGGCGCAGCAGCTCGCTCATGCCGGCGTCCACGACGACGAAGTGCCGGTCGCCGCCGGCCTGCGGCTTGACGTCGACCACCGTCGTCAGCAGCACCGCGGTCGGCCCGACGATCCACCGGCCCGGCTCGACCAGCAGCCGGAGCCCCGTCGGGGCCGTCGCCGCGAGGAGCGTGCGTGCGTACTCGCCCGCGTCGAGGGCCGGTGCGCCGTCGTAGGAGATTCCCAGGCCACCGCCCAGGTCGAGGTGCTCCAGCGCGATGCCGTCGTCGCGGAGCTCTCCGGCGAAGGCCGCCACCGTCGACGCCGCGCGGCGCACGGGGTCCAGCGTCGTCATCTGCGAGCCGATGTGCGCGTGGACGCCGACCAGGCGCAGCCCCCGGCGGGCAGCGGCCTCCCGGCACACGCGGCGGGCGTCGTCGATCGGCACGCCGAACTTGTGCGCCCGGCCGCCGGTGGAGATTCCCGGGTGGCTCGCGGCGTCGATGTCCGGGTTGATGCGCACCGCGACCCGCGCCCGCTCCCCGCGCGCCCGGGCGATGCGATCGATGCGCTCGAGCTCCCCGGCGGACTCGGCGTTGATCGCGTGGAGATCGGCGGCCACCGCTGCCTCGAGCTCCGCGCGGGACTTGCCGACCCCCGTGAACACGATGTCGTCCGGCTCGAACCCGGCGCAGCGCGCGACCGCGATCTCGCCGCCCGAGTTGGCGTCGACGCCGGCCCCCGCGGCGTGCAGGACCTCCAGCAGGCCGCGCGTCGAGTTGGCCTTCAGCGCGTAGTGGATGCGGTGCGGGTGGCCGGCCAGCGCCGTGTCGAGCGCGCGGTAGCGCCGCTCGATCAGGGTGCGGCTGTAGACGTAGAGGGGCGTCCCTTCCGCGCGCGCGAGCGTCGCCAGGTCGGTCCCGTCGCAGGTTGCCGCCG
>JAPOWL010000066.1 GCA_026707615.1 Acidobacteriota bacterium
CCGATCATCTCCGCGTCGTGCAGCCGCATCGTCGTTCTGAACCCGGCCAGCCCCGGCGCCACCAGCTTGGGGCCGCCGCTGAAGCCGGCGAAGAAGTGCGGCTCGACGAACCCGGTCGTGATGCGGAAGTCGGCGTCCACCCAGTGCCGGTTCAGCCACACCGGCACCCGCGGCTCGACCTCGCCCAGGTGGACCAGTCCCTCGTCGTCGAACGCGCTGTGGTTGACGATGCGGTAGCGGTCGACGACCGGCTCGCCGAGCATCTCGACCAGCTCGGCGCGATCGTTGGGACGGTGCGTTCCCGCCGCGATCAGGATGACGATCCGCTCGTCCGGAACGTGGGCCAGCTCGCCGAGGAGCACCGGCAGCAGCGTGTCGCTCGGCATCGGCCTCGTGATGTCGCAGACCGAGATGGCGACGGTCTGGTCGGCGCGGACGAGCGACGCGAGCGGCGCCGTCCCCGTCGGCATCCGCAGGGCGTGCCGGATGGCGGCCGCCTCATTGGGCAGGCCCGCGACGTAGGACGGTTCGAGCACGGTCGTCCGGCCGTCCGGGAAATCGACCGGCAGGCGGCCGCGGCCGTAGGCGAGATCGACGTTCATGCGCGCATCATACTGCGCCGTCGTCGGGACCCGCGGCCTCCGGCGAAGCAGCGCGCGGCTCCCGGGCGCGTCGGGAGTCTGCGCGGCCGCAACACGCTGCATCGCACGGCTCTGCGGCGCAGACTCCTGGCGTGTGCTGCCCGCGTCACGAGCGGCCGTGGATCATGGGCCGCGAGGAACCCGAGGAGGCGGCGCAACGTCAGGAGCGAGTGGAGGGCGAGTCGGGGGCCGCGAGGCCGCGTCGAGCTTGTAGCGTGAGGCCGCGGGCACGGGCAACGCAGTCCCCGGACGGAGGTGCAACCCGATGAGCACGGTGAGAGTCCTCGTGGGGACGCGCAAGGGCGCGTTCCTGTTGACCTCGGACGGCGCGCGCCGGCGGTGGAGCGTGGACGGTCCGCGTTTCGCCGGGTGCAGCGGACGTCGGCGCTGGCGGGGCTGGGGCAGGAACTGGTCGATCTCTTCGTTGCGGACATGGACCAGAGCCTGCGCGAGATGGGCGTGGGCGACCTCTCGGTCGGCCGGAAGGTGAAGCGGATGGCGTCCGCCTTTTACGGCCGGCTGGACGCCTATAGCGACGGGCTGGACCGGGGCGGCGGTCTTGCGGCGGCGGCGGAGCGCAACCTTTACGGCACCCTGGAGGCCGCGCCCGGACAGCCGGAACGGGCGACGGCCTATATCCGCGCGGTCGAGGCGGCGCTGGCGGCTGAGGAGGACGCCCGGCTCGCCGCCGGCGGGGTCTCGTTCCCGGACGCCCCGCCATGCTGACCCGGCGCATCCCCCGCCCCGAGGCCGGGACGCGCATCGAGGCGCGCGCGACGAAGGCGGAATGCCGGGCGCTCGCGGCGCTTTTCGACCTGCCGGCGGTGCATGGCGTCGAGGCGGCTTTTGCCGTCCGGCCGCTGCCCGGCGGCGGGCTCGACCTGGCAGGCCGGGGGGCGGCCCGGCAGCGGCGGCTCTGCGTGGTGACGGCGGAGCACTTCGACGAGGACTTCGCCGAGCCGGAAACGCGCCGCTACCTGCCGGGGCCGGTCGAGGCGGAGGAGGGCGAGGTCGAGGTGGCCGCGCTGGAGGAGGACGCGCCCGACCCCCTGCCGCCGGAAGGCGTCGATCTGATGGAGCTGGTCTCGGAGGTGCTGGCGCTCGGCCTCGACCCGCATCCCCGCGTCCCCGGCGCCGACATCGCCGAACTCGAATACGACCCGGAAGCGGACGAGGAGCCCGAAGGCCCCTTCGCCGCGCTCGCCGCAATGAAGGAACGGGACGGATGAGGACGCAGCAATGTTGACGAAACTCACCGTCCGCAACTTCAAGCGGTTCGAGGACGTCGAGATCGAACTTGGCAATCCGGTGGTCTTCGTCGGCCCGAACAATTCCGGCAAGACGACAGCGATGCAGGCGCTCGCGCTCTGGGATGCCGGCCTGAAACAATGGCTGGCCAAACGCTCCGGACGGACGGCGCCCGAAAAACGCCCCGGCGTCACGGTCAACCGCCGCGACCTGACGGCCATCCCGGTGCCGAGCGCCAACATGCTTTGGCGCGGACTGCATACGCACCGGGGCCGGCGTGGCGAGGACGGGCGGACCCAAACCGAGACTGTCCGCATCGACCTCATTGTCGAAGGCGTCACCGGGGATGCGCACTGGAAATGCGGCCTCGAATTCGACTACGCCAACGAGGAGTCCTTCTATTGCCGCCCGCTGCGCACCGCGGAGGGCGGGCGGATGCTGGTGCCGCCGGAGGCCGGCAAAATGCAGATCGCCTTCCTGCCGCCGATGTCGGGCCTTGCCGCCACGGGAACC
>JAPOWL010000589.1 GCA_026707615.1 Acidobacteriota bacterium
GCGGAAGGGGAGGCATCCCTCGCCGCGCACCGGGCCCTGCTGGACCGCTACTGCGTCACCTGCCACAACGAGGGCGTCGTCACCGGACGGGAGCGGCCGCGCTCGGCGCTCGTCAGCCAGCTCCGCGGCGTCGGCCTGACCCTCGACACGCTCGACGTCGCGGACGTCGGGCGCCACGCCGGGGAGTGGGAGAAGGTGGTCCGCAAGCTGCGCGGCGGCGTCATGCCGCCGGCCGGGCGGCCCCGCCCGGACGCCGCCGAGCTCGAGGGGTTCGTCGCCTGGCTGGAGGACGAGCTCGACCGCGAGTGGGCGGTCACGCGCGATCCCGGACGCACCGCGACCTTCCACCGCCTGAACCGCACCGAGTACCGCAACGCGATCCGGGACCTCCTGGCGGTCGAGATCGACGCCGACGACTTCCTGCCGGCGGACGACGCGAGCTTCGGCTTCGACAACATCGGCGGCATCCTGCGGATGTCGCAGTCGCTGATGGAGCGCTACCTGGCCGCGGCGCGGACCATCAGCCGCCTGGCGATCGGCAGCCCGCCGCCGGCGGTCGCGGCCGACACCTACGAGGCGGCGCAGGACCTCCCGCAGCACGGCCGCGTCGAGGCGCTGCCGTTCGGGACCCGCGGCGGCCTCTACATCGAGCACCTGTTCCCGCGCGACGCCGACTACGACGTGCGGGTCGAGCTGACCGGCACGCGCAACCTCGCGGAGAACCACGACCTCGAGGTGACGGTGGACGGCGAGCCGGTGAAGCTCGTCACGCTCGGTCCGGCGCCCGAAGGGGAGCCGGACAACCCGTATGCGCAGGCCTCGCTCGTCGACTTCCGCGTGCCGGTCCCCGCCGGTCCCCGCGAGGTCGGCGTCACCTTCTTCAAGAAGCCGTCGGCGCTCGTCGAGCAGGTCCGCGAGCCGTTCCCGAACCCCCGCGTGGCGGGGAACACGGGCGGGCTGGCGGGGCGGCAGCCGTTCGTCCGCAGCGTCACCATCACCGGGCCGTACGGCGGCACCGGCGTGACGGACACGCCCTCGCGGGAACGCATCTTCACGTGCCGGCCGGCGGCAGTCGCCGACGAGCCCGCCTGCGCGCGCGAGGTTCTCTCCCGGCTGGCGCGGCGAGCCTTCCGGCGCCCGGTGGCGCCCGACGACGCGGAGCTGGGCGTGCTGCTCGACTTCTACGAGCGAGGCCGCGGCGACGGCAGCTTCGAGGACGGGATCGAGCTGGCGCTCCGGCGGCTGCTGGTGAGCCCGGAGTTCCTCTACCGCGTCGAGGCCGACCCGGAAGGCGTCGAGCCGGGTGCGCCGTATCGCGTGGCCGACCTCGACCTCGCGTCGCGGCTGTCGTTCTTCCTCTGGAGCAGCATCCCGGACGACGAGCTGCTCGCGGCGGCCGAGCAGGGGCGGCTGCGCGACCCGGCCGAGCTGGAGCGGCAGGTCCGGCGGATGGTGGCGGACCCGCGCTCGGAGACCCTCACGACCAACTTCGCGGCGCAGTGGCTGCAGCTCCGCAACCTGGAGACGACGGTCCGCCCGGGCGACCCGTTCTCGGTCGCCTTCGACGAGTCGCTGCGGCAGAGCATGCTGCGGGAGACCGAGCTCTTCGTCGACAGCATGGTCCGCGGCGACCGCAGCATGGTGGAGTTGCTGACCGCCGACTACACGTTCCTGAACGAGCGGCTGGCCGACCACTACGGCCTGCCGGGCATCACCGGAAGCCACTTCCGCCGCGTCGACCTTCCGGCCGCGAGCTCCCGGCGTGGAATACTCGGGCACGGCAGCATCCTGACCCTCACCTCGCACGCCATCCGGACGTCGCCGGTGCTGCGGGGCAAGTGGATCCTCGACAACCTGCTCGGGACGCCGCCGCCGGATCCGCCGGCGAACGTTCCGGCCCTCAACGACCAGCGCACGCAGGCCAAGCGCCCGACGGTCCGCGAGCGGCTGGAGGCGCACCGGGACAACCCGGCGTGCTCGGCGTGCCACGCGATGATCGACCCGACGGGGTTCGCGCTGGAGAACTTCGACGCCATCGGACGCTGGCGGGAGGTCGACGAGTCGTTCAATCCGATCGACCCGTCCGGCGTGCTGCCCGACGGCCGCGCGTTCGGCGACGTAGCCGGAATGCGCGCCGCACTCGTCGCCGAGCCCGAGCAGTTCGTCACCACCGTGACCGAGAAGCTGATGACCTACGCCCTCGGCCGCGGGCTCGACGCCTACGACATGCCGACGCTGCGCCGCATCGTGCGGGAGGCGGCGGCGGACGACTACCGGTTCCAGACCGTCATTCTCGGCATCGTCAAGAGTGACCCGTTCCTGATGAGGCGAGCGCCGTCATGATGGACACCCAGAAGTAGCTGTCTAACCGGACCGTGCTGCGTGGCCTCGGCGC